>JAZNOK010000025.1:0-2613 GCA_045580775.1 Eubacteriales bacterium | reverse complement strand
TTCCGAGCTCATCTATTGTCTCAGCTACCAGACGGTGTACGATACCGTGGGTACAACCGGGGCAATAATGGAGCGGTACGTCTGTAAGAGCCTTTGGCTTTTCAAATACTACCATTATTTAGCACCTCCGTTCTTTGCGGCTTCCTTAATTGAAGCAAGGACCTGTTCGGGCGAGGGGATCATACCTCCGACACGATTGCAGAGCATGTAGTTTGCACGGCATTGTGTAGCGAGTTTGACATCCTCTATCATTTGACCCATAGAGAGTTCGACAGAAATGAATGTATGTGCCTTGCCTATAGACGCTTCAAAGGGCTTAACAGGGAAGGGCCATACTGTGATAGGACGGATCATTCCGACCTTTATACCCTCGGCACGTGCCTCGTTTATTGCATTTTTTGCTACTCTTGCGGCAATACCGAAAGCTGCAATGCATATTTCAGCATCATCCATCATGTATTCCTCATACATTGCCTCGTTCTCTTCAATAGCCTTGTAACGCTCGAAACGTTCAAAGTTGGTAACCTCCAGAAGCTCAGGCTTGAGGAAGAGAGAATTTGCAATATTGTGGGGACGCTGCATCTTTGTGCCGTTGGTCGCCCAGGGCTTTTCGATAGCTTCAGCAGGCTTTAACGATGCGAGATCAACGGGCTCCATCATCTGACCCATAGTACCGTCAGCCAGTATCATTGCGGTTACGCGGTATTTGTCAGCTACGTCAAATCCTTTTACGGTGAGTGCAGCCATCTCCTGAACCGATGCAGGAGCGTAGACTACCATGTGATAGTCTCCGTGTCCGCCGCCGCGAGTAGCCTGGAAATAATCCGACTGAGAAGGCTGAATACCGCCGAGTCCGGGACCTCCGCGCTGTACGTTAACAATGAGAGCGGGAAGATCGGCTCCTGCGAGGTATGAGATACCTTCATTTTTCAGAGAAATTCCGGGGCTGGATGAGGAGGTCATTACTCTGTGTCCTGTAGCAGAAACACCGTATACCATGTTGATAGCGGCGATCTCACTCTCGGCCTGAAGGAATGTGCCTCCGATCTTAGGCATTCTCTTTGCCATGTAAGCGGCGATCTCCGTCTGAGGAGTTATAGGATAACCGAAGTAATGGCGGCAACCTGCGATTATGGCTGCTTCAGCTATTGCTTCGTTACCTTTCATCAAAACCTTTTCTGACATCTTGTTCACTTACCTTTCTACCTTAATTATGCAATCGGGGCACATTGTAGCACAGAACGCACATCCGATGCAGTTCTGCTCGTTTACCGCCTCTACAGGGTGGTGTCCCTTTTTATTGATCTTGTCTTTTGCAAGGATAAGTACGTTTTTCGGGCATGCATCGACGCACAGTCCACAACCCTTGCACCAATCGGTCTTAAATGTTAGCTTTGCCATTTTTATGTATCTCCTTTGCAATATTTCAGTTTATTTTCTTTTGAAGCTTCAGCATGAACAGATCATCAATCTTCCCTTCGAGTTTCGGGTAAAGCTTTTCCGATACACATGTCATGACTAACGGCAGGGAGGTTTGCCGTGATACTTCATTTGCATATTCGAGTGAGTTTATGACATCCGATGCTTCTGTAAGCTCACCCAGGTTTGAGTTGTTGATCAGACCTGTGAATTTCATTTTCATGGACGTCTCTATCTCGTGCAGCACCTCGATGGTCGACGCAGCATCTTGAGTCAGTGGCCTATAACGGTTTATTACAGCCAGTATCTCGTAGTTGTTTTCCTCGAGTATGCTTGGAGCAAGTCTGCCAAGAGCCAGGGCTCCTCTGTCATCTCCGCCGATGTCCAGTACCGCCTTTGATTCTCGGTCGTCTGTGAGTGAGTACATTTCCGCCGGAAGAGCAGGTATGTCTACATTCGATCCTGCATATTCTGAGCAGATAAGCTTTATACCGGCAGCCTCGAGTTCATCTCGGCTGTCCTTTGTACGAAAGTAAGGATTGACGATATCCAGATCTGCTATTGAGACATGCTCGTTTGATTTTTTTAGATCCAGTGCCATGTTGACTGCAACATTTGTTTTCCCGCTTCCGTAGTGACCGCAGAGTATGGTTATTCTTTTGTAGTTCATTACATCCTCACTATCAGAGCTTGTTACGCTGGATCTTTCCGCTTGTGGTTTTTGGAAGTTCATCTCTAAATACGACTATTCTGGGATATTTGTAGGGAGCGGTTCTTTCCTTGACGTATTTTTGGATCTCGCGTTTGAGTTCTTCCGTGCCTTCGGTACCTTTGACAAGTACAATGCTTGCCTTTACCACCTGACCTCTTACCTCGTCAGGTTCAGCAGATACACCGCATTCGAGAACGTAGGGAAGTTCCATTATTACACTCTCTATCTCGAACGGTCCTATGCGGTAACCAGATGATTTGATAACATCGTCCACGCGTCCGACATACCAGTAAAATCCGTCTTCGTCTCTCCATGCGGTATCGCCTGTGTGATAGAACTCCTCTCCCCAGGTCTCAGCTGTTTTTTCGGGGTCTCCGTAGTATTCGACAGCAAGTCCGCAGGGTCTTTGATCCTTTATTCTTATTACTATTTCTCCTGTCTCACCGGTGTCTACGCTGTTTCCGTCTAAGTCGGATCGTAGC
>JAZNOK010000024.1:0-3125 GCA_045580775.1 Eubacteriales bacterium | reverse complement strand
GACCCTATACTGCCGTCTGCATCGGGGTAGAAGTATAGCCTCGTTCCGTCGCTTCTGCTACTGAGGATAAGTGCTCCTCTGTCATCGTAGCAATACTCCGTAGCAATACCGTTGACTGTCTTTGATACTCGCTGTCCCCCTGCATCATATACATAAGAAACGCTCGTCGTTGCATTCGAAAGACCGGTCAGCCTGCGTCCCATGCTCCAGCTAAGCGTATCCCAGCCGATGTAGCTCGTGGGATTTCCTATAGCATCATACGTGATGCTCTGTCCGTTGTATGCTGTAAGCAGATCCTTCCAGGTGCTGTTTGCGTAAGTGTAGCTGCCGACGGTAGTGCCGTTACGCTACAAACAACATTTTGCAACCACTCGGAGGGAGGTCGATCCGTCCGGATGTTTTTTGCTAAAATTGTACCTATAAAACCATAGACCATTGATAAGGGCTAGTAATTTTCGCAATAATACTGCATTAAGGACCAAAGGGAAGACTCAAAAGCAACCTAATCGGACAAATTCTATACCATTTCCACTCATGTACATTTTCATCTCGTTTTGACTCAACAAGCTTGGATAGGTTTCACTGAGTTTATCAAAAGCCTCCTTGGATATTTTCTTTTCTATATTACCGCACATCTCGTAATAATAATCGCCATTCATACCAAACTGTTTTACTATTGAAAAATCTCCTGATTTCAATTGAAGAATATAACGATCAAAATATACCGCCCCATTTCTTGCCACGTTATAGATGCACCCATCTTCCAACACAACGCCTTTATTTCTGTACCAATAGGCACCAATGAGCTTTGCATTTTCATCTACTAGCTTTGCATTTTCATCTACTATAGTAAATATTGCCAACACAAAATAATCTTCCCGAAGCCATATTAACTCTTCAGATCCGTCACTGTCAAGATCCTTCAAAGCGTACCCGAATGATGAAGGAGAGATATTATTGATTCCTTTTTTTTGCATCTATCACCATGCAAAACCATTCATACGAAAACGCATCATTCGGAGAATCGAAACCTTCGTCATTTACCATCTGCTCAAAGTCAGGTGAAAAAAGGTCGGACACAAACCGAGCGTATTCTTCGAGCGTCTTTTTGTACCGGACTGGAATCTTGCTTTCTGCCTCCCTAGACATGTTTTCGGAATTACTGCTGTCGGAAGTTTGAAAAACATCTTCATCAATCGTTGGTAGCTCTGTACTGAGTATTGTATCATTGCCGTGTTGAGACTGACACCCCAACAAAGTTCCCACCAATAAACATACTGCCAAAGTACCTAACAAATATTTTTTCATATTCATCATCCTCCAAAATAATTGTACCAATACTCAGCATATCGTATTCTCCGTGTATAATCTCCATCTAGAGCACTCTCTCCTGTAGGTTGTTTGAACATGATCAAGTCATATTTACTCAGTTATCTTCTTTGTATGATACACAGACAATAATTTGATTTACAAGCATGATCAGTTCAAAAAAAGCAAGCAAAGATAGTATGATCGAACCTAACATCATCATTATACCAACATCAAGATCAATGTGATGAAGCAATACTGCGAATACTCCTGCACCGCAAGAAGTCGAACCTACTATCCATGCTGGTGCAATGCCTTTTTTAAACTCGTTTCTCAGTATCTTTCGTTTGGTTCTTTCTGTTAGAAATAAAATAAGCAAAAAACATGCTACTACTGCTGTAACAATATAATACCACTGAAATCCGCTTGTGTAATAGGCTAAAATGGCGAAGCCTACCAGACAATACACTATAAATACATTGGCAACTATCTTTTGGTCAGCTCGAAAATATACCGCTATACAGACAGCAACCAAAAACAAAATTGACATAACAGCCGTTATTATTATGTTACACCACAAAAAAGATGTATGGAGGTTTTTTACCAGTGCCGAAATCTGAAGGATCATTACAAAAACATCGCCCAAAATTGCCTGATAAGTCTTTAAAATAGGCGTGTTGGAGCTATAATATTCTTTTAGTTTCAAGTTCAAAACGATCTCCTCTTTTCCTCATTCTTGAACTAAAAAATTTTCCACAAGTTTGCCTGCAATAAAACCAACTACCACTCCCCCTATAAATCCTGCTAATCCAACTGCCGCACCGGAAGTTGCTGCTCCTTTTGTCATTGCAGCGGTTATTCCTTTCTTAGCAAGTTCACTCGCCATGAGAGTAGTTCCTTCGATAGCTAAATTGCATAAAAAGTTATTGAAAATTCTTGATGAAGATTCTCCTCGAACACAATCACCATAAGTTTGAATTGCGATGCTTGCGACACTTGCACAATATCCGGTAACATTCGTTACTTTTTTTAGTGCGGATAGTTTTGCATTATACTCTGCAGCTTCCTTTAAAAACTGCTTGCGAGAAGTACACGAACCTATCAGTCCGGCACTTTCCCCGGCATAAGTATATATGATGCTTGATAATTCCATCCCCCATTCTGGAGTTTGCAGAAACATTAAATGCAAGTCATCGTCTGGAAATGTTGTTGGAACTTCATTTTCGTGATACTCTTCCTCGTTAGGAGTGATTCCTGCACTGCAGTCTATGCAGTCGGGTAATCCGGGCGAATTATGTGCACAGTTTCCTTTACAATCGCAGAAGACTATGGGGTTGTTATAACAATATGAGAAAAGATTATATACAATTCCGTAATACAAAGTTCCATCCGCATTCAAGAATCGGCCAACGGCGGGGTTGTAATAGCGGGTGTTTAGCCAGTAGAATCCCGTCTCGGCATCGTAGAAGTAGCTTCTGTATCTGAGCGGGTTAAGGTTAGCAATATGGCTCGAATTGTCCGAAACATCGTTGCCGTTGCCGTCCGTGACTGAGGCAATACTTCCCCACTCGTCGTAGGTGTAGCGGGCGACAAATGCACCTGTCTTGTCGGTGATGCCGATGATGTCGTTCTGTGCGTTACGTACATAGTAATACTGCTCACCGCTGTAGGTAAACGACCCTATACTGCCGTCTGCATCGGGGTAGAAGTATAGCCTCGTTCCGTCGCTTCTGCTACTGAGGATAAGTGCTCCTCTGTCATCGTAGCAATACTCCGTAGCAATACCGTTGACTGTCTTTGATACTCGCTGTCCCCCT
>JAZNOK010000023.1:0-9324 GCA_045580775.1 Eubacteriales bacterium | reverse complement strand
ACCTGCCTCAGACTGCATCTCAACGACGCTTACCTTCTCGCCGAAAATGTTAAGAGCCGGCTCGCCGAGAATGTTCTTTCCTGTAGCTGCCCACTGGTCACAATAGTCTGCCATAGGGCTGGAAGGGGTGATGGGGTAAATACCTGCAACCTCAGTAAACGCGTACGCTACATGAGCCGCGGCGGTGTTACCGTCCATCGAAACTTTTGTTCTTGCCATGGATTTGATCCTCCTGAAAAGATTTTATATATAAATTAAATTTTATATCGGCATACAGCTGTGGCACTATGTCCACTTTGCCACTAATTATAATACCACGTTTTTAGTTCTTTGTAAATATCAAAATTCTACTTTTCTGAACATTTTTAGGCAAAAATTGATATTTTTTTAACAATTTGCGTTTTTTTATTCTTTTAAGGTAAGGCAGACTGTATTATTCAGCGAGCCGACACGTGCATGCCGTTTTTCTATACAGCCGCCGATCGGTCTACTTTACAAACTGAAGCGAGCGGTTTGCAGCCGTCCGCAGTCTCGCAAATCTGCTCGAATACAGAGTATCGTCTGAGCATGATGATATAAAAGCCCCGATACTGCCATCAGCGTATTTTGCAAACTCATCACCGTAGCTCAGTACCGTATCCGTGTGTATATCCGAAAGTATATAGGAAAGCATATCAAGTGCTTTTTCGTTTCTGACGTAGCTGTGAAGCAGCTGCTCGGTTAATGCCGCATCCATCAGCTTGTATGATGAAGCAAAAAGCGACTGCAGCATTATACCTGTCTCGTTTGCATTTACTCCTGAGTTGGGGTAGCACATGACCTGTGTGCTCTTGCTGATCGGAGTGCGGTATGATGTACCCCCGTCCAATGTAGGCATCGGGAGCATTCCCCACACATCCGCCATGTTGTAAAACTCATGCATATCTCCCATATCACCCGCAAAAAACAACGCTCCTCCGGAAAAGAAGTGCTGCTCGGCACTTACTCCATCGCTCTCCCCTCCCCTGAAGGAAGAAAGGAGCACTTTCAGAGAGGATATCAACCGATCTCCTTTTTCTCTGTTGTCTACAAGTGTAAGATTACCGCCGTTGAGAGTAACGCTGTCCATCTCTGTGCATACATAAAAGCTATGCAGCATCCGCTCGGTATCCGGAGTTGCCAAAGCCACATATCCGGCTCCGTTCTGTCCTGCGGCAGATGCGGTCTTGACGTATTCCGAAAACAGATCCATCCTCCACGCACCGTCCCTGACCGCCTGCTCAAGATCCGAAATTCCCAGAGATGACGCTATAGTCTCATTGTAATAAACAACACCGAGACTCTCCTCGTCCCTGCAACCGTCTCCGTACACGGCATATACTCCGGTAGGAGTGGTCATCTCCGCCGTAAAGCCCGCATCAAAATATGGCTGAGTCAGATCTACAAACGGCAGGGCATTGATATTTCCGATCATACCGTTGTAGGAAAGCGATCCTATATATCTTGCGTCAACGGCAAGCATGTGGGTATACACCATTCCGGCACCCATGGCCGCCGACAGCTCCGAAACCATATCCTGATAGGCTGCCTCAGTGATTATTATATCTACGTTGAGTCTTTCGTTTAAGGTTTGTACACGCTCATGTTTGGTCCTTGACAGTATCTTCTCGCTCTCAAACTCACCGAACACAGCATTGGAATTATTGCATGTAAATATAAACGACATCCCGCCCATATCCGACTCAGAAACAGCGTATAACGCATTCTCTGCCTCCGCCTTTGCACTGTCTATTCGGCCGGCAGGAGCGGGCTCTTCGGTATCCGGAGCAGTGTCGGTCTGATCGGGTGCCGACGACTGCAAAGTGTCAGGCTGTGTCTGAGTATCACTCACATCCCCTCCCCCTCCGAATGTGATAACGGAGCAAGAGGCAAGCGACATGCAAAGCAGCACTGCACATATCATAGTTAATAGTTTTCTCAAGTATCTTTTCCTCGTCCGGACATCACAGAGCCCGGCCTTCTTGACTGTATTTGTTTTTAATCATCTGAATCTTTTGTATTTTATGGAGTTGCGTCTCTTAGCTCTCTGTCCTCTGACAAGGCTGCTGACAAGCACAAAGCTCACCGTAACCACTGCCAAAGCTACCGTAGTACATATAAAAAACTTGCTCTGGGTAAAGCTCTTGATATTCTCAAGTGCCGCCAAAAAAGCACTACGCTTGACCTCATTTTGCGTGACAAGCGGCACAGTCCCGAGAAGCTCCTCGCCGTAATACACAGAGATAAACCCAACCTTCTGTCCTTCTGCCACAGGAGCGGTAAGGCTCTCATGGTCGAGAGTGTGCGAATAGGTGATCTCTTTCTCTACATCAATGTCGTAGGGCAGATATGACTTGATCTCCTGCTCGGGAATAAGCATGACCCTGTCCGTTTCCTCACTCAGAAAAACCTGCATATCATGCACCAGCTTGTCCGTGGTGAGGACCTTTACATATCCGTATCCTCCGAGGGCATGGTCGCAAAGGGCCTTTGCCGAGATGAAGGCATATATCTCGCTCTCATCCTCGCTCTCCTCGCCTCCGAGAATAACGCAAATATATCTCAGCCCCTCTCGCTCAGCCAAAGTCACAAATGAATCTCCGGCCTCCTCTGTCGAGCCGAAATTCATACCTTTGGCATCGGCGTAATAGTACTCTTTTGTACCAAGCGAATTCAGCTTTGAGACGAAGGCATTTCTGTTATAAATATTTCTCTCCGTGCAATCCGGCGTCGGCTCTATGACGTGCTTGGATACACTCGACATCTCAAGCAGCTCCCCATAGGAGGCAAACACCTCCGCTACCTGTGCGGTATCACGGGCGGTGGTGACCATCTCGGGGTCATGCATTCCGGTCGGATTTTTGTACACGGTGGAACTCATAGAGAGAGCCGATGCTCTCTCGTTCATCTTTTCCACAAAGCTCTCAACAGAGCCGTATGATACACACGAGAGCACAAACGCGGCATCGTTTGCCCCTTTCAGGAGCATGGCATAAAACAGATCCCGCACGCAGATATGCTCTCCTGCCTTGATAGCAATATTATTGCCTCTCGAGCCCTGCAGCATCTCGGCGGTGATGATGATGTTTTCTCCCATACGAGAGGATAACGCCTCATACGCCACAACCGCCGTCATGATCTTGACAGAGGCGGCGGGATACATGAGCTTGTCTGCATCCATCTCATAGATGAGCTTGTCGTTTTCTATATTGTAGAGATATGCCGCCCCAACCCTCTCTATCTGAGGCGGCTCCAAAGCCGAAACAGGCACAGAGGGCACAGAGCACAGCAAAGCCACCGCCGCAATCAGCACAGCACAAACACGCATTATACGTTTTCTTTGCATTTTACTTCTGTTCCCTTACAAAACTTATTGATTCTCAAAATACTTCACCGCACACCGAATATCTCCCTCGATGGCACAGCGAAGCTCCTCTACCGAGGAAAACTTTCTTTCCTCACGCAAAAAAGCATGCAGAGTAACCTTTATTTTCTTTCCGTACAGCTCAGAGCAATAATCAATAATATGCGTCTCGCAGTTAGCTCCCTCTCCGTCCACGGTAGGACGTATGCCGACATTGGATACAGCGATATACTCACGTCCGTCTATCTCAACGGTACTCGCGTATATTCCGTATGCAGGCACCTCATCCCCTTCAAAAAACGGCAGATTGGCAGTAGGAAAGCCAAGAGTATGCCCGAGACGTTTGCCATGGATGACCTCGCCGCACAGCACTGCCAAAGGGCGTTCTTGCTCATGCCCTGACGGGTCCTTTACGCTCACGCTCTTATACTCCGAGATATTCTGCCACGATCGTGTTGAGTATCTCGTCACGGTCCAGCTTGCGGATGAGAGTACGGGCACTGTTGTGGTTTGTAATATAGGTGGGATCCTCGGAAAGAAGGTATCCGACTATCTGATTTATCGGGTTATATCCCTTTTCCACAAGTGCGTTGTACACCGTGGAGAGGGTACGTTTCATCTCCGTGTCTTTTTCATTTTTCACACGGAAGGTAAGAGTCTTTTCTTTTTCGTTTTGTTCGTTATGCATTTCTATATCCTTTCATTGCATGTATATGAATGCCGGCAAAAGTCTGACTCCTGCCGACTATACATAATTATTATATACCATACATATTAAATATTCAAGTAATTTTTGCAGACGAACAATAAACAATTCGCAAAAAATCTTTCATCTTTAAAAAAGCAGGCTATTACCCGACACCGTCCTCCGGTATGTCTCGATCATTTCTTTATCAGAGTGACATAAATTAACCAACTTCTAAAAGCTAAAAAGCGTATGTGCATGCTGTCATAGAGCAATGCACATACGCTGTGATGTTATTTCTGTTTCTTTCTGAATTCCTTCATACCGTTGGTGCTTCCTCCGTCAACAAGTACGTCAACACCGGCAAGGTAACCGTTACGCTCGTCAGCAACTGTAGCCAGTGCATAACCGAGCTCCTCGGGTTTTCCCATTCTCTGCTCAGCGGACATAGGAATAAGCATTCCTCCGTCCTTTTCCTCGAGCTTGCCCATATCGGTAGCAATAAGTCCGGGAGAGAGCGAGCATACTCTGATACCACGTGCTCCGTACTCAAAAGCACACTTTTGTGCGTACCAAACTACAAAGTTCTTTGACAAAGAATATGCAAACCCCGATCTCTGATAATCTCCCTTTGCCAGTTGGCTCTTCTTCACGATCTTTTTGACGAACAGCTCCTCATCGGTCTCAGCCAAAGCATAGATCTTCTTGTTTATGAGAAAGGAAGGGAGAACATACGCAGAGTTGGATGATACATCCACAATTACACTGCCGGCTCCCATCACGCGTGAAAACTCCTGATTGACATACACAGTACCGAGAGCGTTGACTCTCACGATAGTTTCTCCGTCAGCCATAGCAGGCGATATTCCCGCCGAATTGATAACGTTCTTTACTTCGCCCTTGGAGCATGCAAACTCAACAAGCTCCTTGACGCTTTCTCTGGAGGAAGTATCGCAGCTTTTAGCATAAGCCTCGTATCCGAGTTCCTGTAGCTTAGCTACTGCATCTTCAAGCTTTTTCATAGTTCTGCCCGATACGATAATGATCTTGTCCTTGGGCATAAATTTTGCGGCTTCCAGTCCCATTCCGCTTCCGCCGCCTGTAATCACGCATACATTTGCCATGTTCTGTCCGCTCCTTTTATTCTTTTTATATTTCACGGTAATATTTTAACACGGTGCTTTTGCGTTGTCAACCGAGGGGCATCCAGCCAAATGTACCGGCATTTCCGTTTTTTCACACAAACACACCTGCCGACCGAAGCAGATATGACAATAAAAAGAGCGTCAATGACGAAACAAGCGTAGTCCATACCACCAGCTGCCCCGCCAGTCTGAAATCTCCGCCCATTTCCTGCGACATCGGTACGCTCGCCACAGCCACAGGAGTAGCAAAAGCACACACAAAAGCAGCAAAATGAGCCCCTGTAAAGCTATCCCTGAAAAACAAGAATGCAATACCGATACCGAAAAGCGGAGCAAAAACCGTTCTCAAAAACGTCCCCAGAATGATCTCGCGTTTGAGCTCGGACACCGCTGAGAACTCAAAGCGTGCACCAAGCACTAAAAGTGCCATAGGTGTAGCCATCGAGGAAAGAGTTTCTATAGTCTTGTATACGACTGATATATCGCTCAGGCGAAAACCGACGGAGTGCATTTCCAACAATGCACGTACACAAAGTACCCCTACGCCCGCAAGCACACCCCGAATAAGAGGGTTTTTCAGTATTTCGGCTATGATGCTTTTCGGGGAGGGTGATTTTTTTGTATTTCCGTACACAGACAGCACAATGACCGAGAGGATATTTATCATAGGTATATATACTACTGATAAAAGGGATGCTCCAGCTACTCCCCCCTCACCTGCCAGAGCCCCCGCAAGCGGAAGTCCTAACAGAGCAAAATTCGATCTGAAAGCCGCCTGCAACAGCACTCCCCTACGCTCACGCCTCCTGCACATGGCAATTATACACGGCAGCGATATCAAAACTACCGCCGCCTCTGCCAAAACCGCATACAGAACAAAGCCGAGGCTGATATCTGCTGCTGCTTGTATACGATACACCCCTAAAAAGAGCGCACAGGGCAAACACACCCTAAACACAAGTTTGTTTGCAGTCAGAGAAAACTGCTCATTTATAAAGCCTGTGCGTTTTAACATATAGCCAAGTGCAACCATTATAATAATGGGCATCACAGCATTAATCGCAAATAACAATGCGTCCATACTTATGTCTCTTTTTCCTTGCTTTTTGTGATGGGAATATCCGGCTCACCTTATCGAGTCCGCCTCAAGTTAAGATATCCGAGGTGAAATATGCGTTTGTATCTGCATGCATTCCGTGCTTGTCTATTACGGTAATGCGTACATAGACCGCATCCTCCGGTACAGCAAACGAAGCCCGCGTGAGAGATTTGCCCTTTTCTCTGCAGACGATACCGCGGCGTCGGATACCTGTAGTCATAATTATCCTGTCAGCGGGTGAGGTCGTGATATGTATGCTTCCGTCCTCAAAGTACAGCTCCTTTATCTCCGGGCCCATCGTCGCGTAAAAATGCCCGCAAACGAGAGCGTCCGTGATATCGGTATACTTGAGAGCGGGGGCTTTTATTACCGTAGCGGCAACACACGAGTCCGAGCGTCGGCTGTCGTCAGGGCGGGCGTTGTGATTGTCATCTGCACCGATCGCGTATATCCGCTCGCCTCCGCGTAGGATATCATCATACACCGCGGGATTTATATCCAAGTACCCTCCGGATATGCAGCTTCCGTTGTATATCTCCATCGCATGCATTCCGTGGTAACCCATATAATCGGAATAATCCTCCAGCGACCATACCGGATGGTTATACGTAACAAAAAAGCCGCCCTCTCTGCCGCGTTTCATCATATCGCACACACATTCATGCGTATGTGCACGAACATAATCCGGCTCATCCGCATCAAAGCAGACGCGGTCTCTGTATTCTCCCGACTGACCGATCATGTACTTTTCCCTATGCCAGCACACCTGTCTCTGTATATCCTCTGACAGAGCAATCAAACACATGTGGGCTGTTTTTTTATGAGCGAAGGGACGGGAATCAGTCTCTGTGATCTCCATTTCGTACCCCTTGAGTGCGAGAAATCCATCATCGTTGAGATCCGAGTGGTCTATCATAACATCATGATCGGTATACGCAACTACAGAGTATCCCCGGCTCTTGTAGAGCTGTTTTATCTGCTCCGGAGTGCGTTTTCCGTCTGAGACAGTCGTATGGCAATGAAGATTTGCCTTATAGAAATTCCCATACTCGGGAAGAAGATATTTTTTCATTTTTACCTCTCACAATCTGTCGGCAGGGACAGCGTTTTTTCAATCGGGATATAACTCTCTGAATATTTCTATAGCCTCTGACATATCGGAAAGCTCACGGTACATCAAGCTCTTGGCCTTTTCTGAGAACGGAGCAATATCGGCAATACCGAACACACGCATTCCTGCCGCATGTCCCGCATAAACGCCGTTTTCGGAATCTTCAAAAACAAAGCAATCCGAGGGACGTACACCTAACTTCTCTGCGGCAAGCAAAAATATGTCGGGAGCGGGCTTTCCGTGTTCTACATCATGTCCGCCAACGACCGAGTCAAATCTCTCATATACCCCAAGCTCTCTGAGATGATGTTCGATCGACTCATGAGACGATCCTGAAGCGATGGCGATCTTTATTCCCCTCTGCTGCAAATAATCAAGCAGCTCCTCCGCACCGGGCTTGAATCTGATCTTCAGATTGTCGAGAATGTAGTTTCGTGTATCAAGGTTGAAGCGTTCCATATCCATATTCGGGTGACGCTCCAAAACATACGCACTCCACCCATGTGCGTTCATTCCGCACACGTGCGGAATGTACCTGCCCATCCCGCTCTCACCTTGCTGCTCTCCTGCATAGTCCCATGCAGGAATACATATCTTCTGCGTATCCAGCAGGGTTCCGTCCATATCAAATATTACACTGAACATATATTCCTCACATTTTTGATTCTGTCACGCAAAATGTCTTTGCAAGTGCGTTTTCGGCACTTTTTGCAACGATTCTGTGCATTCTCCCGTTCTATTGCCCCTATCGGTCAGTTTACAAACAAATGCTTTCTCTTTTTAAAATATATATAATTCGGAACAGCGACGATCAGACCGGAGATGAGATCCGCTATAGCTGACTTTATGCATTCGAACAATGGCATACCTACCATTATGGACAAAACCAGTACGTATAATGCACTTATTACCGATGATCCAAAATAGAGCAAATTCAACAAAAACGGAGCATTCTCTCTATATTGAGCAAGTCTGAAACGTACGTAGATCTGGAATGCTGACACAGCACCCAAAATCACTCCGTATACTCTGTCAAGCACTTCAGTTCCGTAAAAAGACCAGTATAACTTCAAATTCACCGCATTCCCTATATAAAGAAATGAGTAGATCAAACCGAGTATCCCTCCTGCCCACAAAGAGAAGTAGATCAAAAAATTGTACCACTTCATGGGTTTGTCGATCACGACAGTCGATGGCTCGGGTTTCGGTGTCCACATCGGTGTCGGTGTCGGCGTCGGTTCAGATGTCGGTGTCCACGTCGGCATCGGTGTCGTTTCAGGTGTATATGCAGATGTCGGCATCGACTCAGGCGTCGGTTCAGGGCCTTCGCTCCTTGGTGCTGCAGGCATCGGCTCATCCTCTGTTATTGGTATATCGGTCGCAATAAGCACCCATGCGTTCTCCCGATTCTTCGGCGATGCACACTCCTCTATATCCGGAGTTTCGATTTCCCTATAGGCGGACTGACTCACAGGTAAATCTGTCTGTCGTTCGGTCGGTACGACGTAATTATCTTCCGGTCGCGGAATGTCGATCATTACCACCTTCGCTCCGCACGCGGAACAATAAACAGAATCATCCTCTATCCTTTCCCCGCATTTTCTGCAAAACATAGTAAACCTCCAAAGCAGTCATTATAACAGCCAAAAACAAAGCGAAGCTCGGTTCTTTCCGGCGGCTTTCTTTTTCTGGTGTTTCTCTAATAATAGTATCACTGCAACACATTATTGTCAATAATGAAAAACACCGATCCAGCCGATGCTTTTCATTTTCGCTGCCATCCGAGGGAAAGCGGCGTTGCCGCGGCAGAAGGCTGTGAGTCGGAGAATAGACTAACGCTACTCCCATCTCCCGCCTCGATCCTTCAGTCGGCTAAAGCCTCCTTCGAGGATGACAGCGGGG
>JAZNOK010000022.1:0-19394 GCA_045580775.1 Eubacteriales bacterium | reverse complement strand
CCGCATTCTTCGCACTTGCAAACATTCTTCCTGCAGCTGACGCTGTTGAGTACATGAAGAAGATGGCATACAAGTCCTACATCAAGAAGGGAGAAGCTATCGTTGAACTCAACTACAAGGCTATTGACGCAGGTGCAAACGCAATGGTTAAGGTTGACGTTCCCGCAGCTTGGAAGACCGTAGAGGTTAAGGCTGCAGAGTCCACCGTTACCGGCGGCCGTGCTGACCTCGTTAACTTCGTTAAGAATATTGTTGAGCCCGTTTCCAAGATGGACGGTGACTCTCTCCCCGTTTCCGCATTCGTTGAATATGCTGACGGTACATTCCCCCAGGGCTCCGCAGCATACGAAAAGCGTGGCGTTGCAGTAAACGTTCCCGTATGGCATGCTGAAAACTGCATTCAGTGTAACAACTGTGCATTTGTATGTCCTCATGCAGCTATCCGTCCCTTCGCTCTTACTGCGGACGAGGCAGCAGCAGCACCTGCAGACACCAAGTACACAGCAAAGCCTGTTCTCAAGACAGACTACAAGTTCACCATGGCTATCAGTCCTCTTGACTGTATGGGATGTACTCTCTGTGTTAAGGCTTGCCCTGTTGCAGCTAAGAACCCCGAGAACGCTCCTATCGCTATGACCAGCCAGGAATCTCAGCTTGCTCAGCAGCCTGTATTTGACTACTGTGTAGCTAATGTTTCCGAGAAGGACGACATCATCAACGGCACTGTCAAGGGCAGCCAGTTCAAGCAGCCTCTGCTTGAGTTCTCCGGCTCTTGTGCAGGATGTGCAGAGACCTCTTATGCACGTCTGATCACTCAGCTGTTCGGTGAGAGAATGTATATTTCCAACGCAACAGGATGCTCCTCTATCTGGGGTGGATCTGCTCCTGCTACACCTTACACAGTAAACAAGGAGAGCGGATGCGGTCCTGCATGGGCAAACTCCCTCTTCGAGGATAACGCTGAGCACGGTCTCGGAATGGCTCTCGGTCAGAAGGCTATCCGCGACAAGCTCATCGGCAAGGTTCGCGAGATGGCAGAGTCTGACAAGGCTTCTGACGCGTTCAAGGCAGCAGCAGATGCTTATCTCTCTACTCTTGAGGACGGAGCAAAGAATGCTGAAGCTACAAAGGCACTTATCGTTGAGCTCGAGGCAGCAGCTGCACAGGGATGTCCCACAGCTCCCGCTGTTCTCGCTGAAAAGGAATACCTCTCCAAGAAGTCCGTATGGATCTTCGGTGGTGACGGATGGGCATACGATATCGGATTTGGCGGTCTTGACCATGTACTTGCTTCCGGCGAGAATGTAAACGTAATGGTATTTGATACCGAGGTTTACTCTAACACCGGCGGACAGGCATCCAAGGCATCCAACCTCGGTCAGGTTGCTCAGTTCGCAGCAGCAGGTAAGGCAATCGGCAAGAAGAACCTTGCTGAGATCGCAATGTCCTACGGATATGTATACGTAGCTCAGATCGCTATGGGTGCTGACAAGAACCAGACACTCAAGGCACTCGCTGAGGCTGAGGCATACAACGGACCTTCTCTCATCATCGGATATGCACCCTGCGAGATGCACGGTGTTAAGGGCGGTATGAACAACTGCCAGGACGAGATGAAGAGAGCTGTTGATGCAGGCTACTGGCAGATGTTCAGATACAATCCTGCGGCAAAGGCAGAGGGCAAGAACCCCTTCACCCTTGATTCCAAGGAGCCTACTGCAGATTATATCGAGTTTATCAAGTCAGAGACTCGTTACAGCCGTCTTGCTCAGACCAATCCCGAGAGAGCAGCAGCTCTGTTCGCGAAGGCAGCTGAGAATGCAAAGGCTAAGTACGAGAGACTCACAAGATTCACAGAGCTCTACAAGTAATATAGCATAGCAAAGCATAATTTACGGGAGGACCCTGAAAAAGGGCCCTCCCGTATCTGTTTTTTGCGTGTTGATCATGTAGTATTACAAAAATTATGTGCGTTATTTGAATTTTTGAGCCAGGGTCTTCATATCATCAAGTCTCATATCGAAAAAGTACCGGTAGCTATCACAGTACCTGTTATGTTCGAGAGTGGGCTCGCGGTCGCGTCGGCATCCGCCGCGGCAGATGAAGTTGTACCTGCATGTTTTGCACTCCTTCGGCAGAGTGCATCCTTCTCTGAGAAATCCCCTGCCAGAGTCGGCTCTCCCTCCTGAAAGGTAAAGCCGATCAACTCATTGGCAGAATACAGTTGACATGTTGTTGCCGAGATTATATAATAAACATAACATACTAAAACAAAAAACAAGGGGAAAATGTTATGACATAAAAACGCCCTAACATTCTTTGGCTGTGTACAGATCAGCAACGCTATGACACTCTTGGCTGCTATGGAAACAGATATTCAATGTGGCTCAAAGAGCAGGGGATAGAGAATGCTCCGACGCTCAGAGATGATACAAACTATGTATACAACGGAGTGATGCACAGTACTCTCAGGTAAAGTGGTGTACTGACAGAGCTCTTGAATTTATGCAAAGGGCAAAGGATACCCAACAGCCGTGGTTTTTCTCTTTTAACTGCTTTGATCCTCATCACCCGTTCGATCCGCCAAAGGAGTATATAGACAGGTATCTTCCGATACTCGATCAGATTCCCCTGCCCAATTATTATCCGCAGAAAACTGTAGAGAAAAAACACCTTTTTATCCTGCACTTTTGGATAATGTTGGTTAGATCAACAATTTTATCCAAGAGCAAAAGACATCCCTTTTCTCACTTGACAAAGAACGTTGTACACTATATAATATATCTGTATACGCTTGTAAAAGAAGCGACTGTGCCTTTTGCAAAATGCATAGAATTCGTCTCGAACAATTGGTGATTATACACATACATGATTTTGAAAACAGAGGGAAAACAGTTGGAATTAAAAAGATTGAACAGAAACCAAAAAAACGGTAAGACCCGCTTATATAAGAGAAAGAGCCGAGCTCATACGTATATTTTGCGTGGTGTGCTTGTGTTCTTCACATTATTACTGTTGCTGATAGCAACGGTCTTTGCGGCGGTGGCGGTCATAGCTCACGGACCGAGCGAGACTGTCAGAAACACTCTTGTGCTGTCTGCTATGCAGGCCAGTGCTACCAAATGGGTACCCGGGCTGTTTCTCGATGATGCGGTAGTTCAGGGAATACTCGATGAAAGCTCAAAAGTCAACAAAGAGGTCATCAGCTTTGATGATTACAAGAATACATATACCGACGAGAATATCCAAAACGGCACAAATAACTCGAACGGCACGCAGTCAGGAGAAACAGACGAATGGGCAGATGCGAAAAACGGCATGAAGCTCATCACTTTTGTCCAGCCCAGTTTTAAGGCGTATATGCTGCTTGTGCGTGATCCGTCAAGGATCTATGTCGGAACATCGAGCGATTTTACCGATCCGTCTGTCGAGGGCGTTGATATTTACGGAATAGTAAGGAAAGAGGGCTGTATCGCTGCTATCAACGGCGGTGAGTTTTCCGATCCCGGCGGAGTAGGCACAGGAAACACCCCTATCGGTGTTACTTATTCTAAGGGAAAATGTGTCTGGACGCAGGCAACGAGCAAGACCTTTGTCGGTATTGACAAGAACAACAAGCTTGTAGCTTTCAACGATATTACAAAGGCACAAGCGGACGAGATCGGAATACGTGACGGTGTGTGTTTCCAGACGACAGCCACCGAGAATGTACTGATCACCAATGACGGAAATGAGATAACCGTACACCGTCTTGACGGAGATAACGCACGCTCACAGAGAACGGCAATAGGCCAAAGAGCGGATGGAACAATTATTTTTCTTGTCACCGACGGAAGAACCACATCCAACCCCGGTGCTACCTACAACGATGTTATCGAGATCATGGTAAAGTACGGTGCTGTCACCGCGGCTATGTTGGACGGAGGCTCCTCTTCGATGCTTTATTACGAAAAGTTCTATGAGGTCTACTCTGACCAGTATGACTATGACAAGCTTGACCAGTTTCAGAAGAGAGGACTTGTCAATCAGTACAAGGCATTTACCGTGCCCAGACAGATACCTACCTTCTTCTGTATAGCACCAGAGAGGTAAGAGACAGATGAACAGAAATAACGATCTTGAATTGATCAAAAGAACAAAGGACGCTGCATCCCATCAGACAAACAACGGCAGCATCAGAGTAAGGCAGGCAAGAGCTCACCGAACTTTCCCTGTGTTTTATGTTGTATATTTTACACTGATAGCGTTGTTTTTGATAGGTGTCGGATTTGGACTGAAATATCTGCATGGTATCCTTGCCGAATATGAGTCCGTTCAGCCAAAGTATGCAGCCGAGCAGGTTTTCACTGAGTATTTTCTAGACCCTGATATTGCACAGCTGGTAGAAATGTCGAGTACCGAATACGCGGCGTTTGAACCTCAGGAGGAAGTGATCAAGTACCTTGATGCTCAGATAGAAGGCAAAGAGATCACATATTCGGAGTCCAGCATAAAGGGAGACGGAAATACACGTACATACAATGTGTTTTGCAGCGGAGCACGCTTTTCCGTGTTCACTTTGGCAGAGAGCGGTGAGTGCAGCGAGCATGGATTTGAGAAGTATGCTTTGCGTGATGTGCAGCTCACATTTTCTCTGCCGGAGAATCAGTACAAGTTTCTGCTTCCCGAGGGCTATACCCTCACAGCCAACGGAGTCGCTGTGACCGAGAAGTACATCACGGGCGAGTATTTTGATACAGACGCATACAAGCTCACATCAGGAGCGGCAGGAGTCCGTTTTGTGCCTTATTGCGTAGACGGCTTTTTGTCTACACCTACCTTTGAGATAAAGGACCGTGAGGGAAATGTGTGCGAGAGTGTGTATGACTCGGAGAGCGGTGTGTTGACTGTCGGCACGGAATCTGTTACTCTGCATGTGCCAAAGGGCTATACTCCGTATATCGGAGGAGTTGCTGTGACGGAGCAGTTTATGGTATCCGACAGTGAAACACCGTCGGTATTTAATCAGTTCCTTGAGGACGGTGTGGAGGGCATCAATTATGTCAGCTATTCTGTCAACGGCTTTCTATCGTCTCCTGAAATTAAGGTGAAGGACGCGAACGGCAGTGAGTGCAAGGTGCTCTATGATACCGAAACGAAGAGCTATGAGGCATTCCCTTCATACAGTTCGGAGCTTCGCACAAATCACGAAAAATGGATTCTTGATGCCTTTGAAACTACTGTGCTGTACCTTCAGAATGTGAAGGGTACAAAGACAGAGGTGAGAGCATTCTTTGATACTGCGAGTGAAGCGTGGAAGGGAATAAATTCAATAAACCCGAACTGGAACTTTGAAGCACTGTCTTACACATTTGAAGGTGAGAGCGTTACGGATTTTATTTCTTATGACGACGATCATTTCTCCTGCCATGTCAGACTCCATTATATCGGCAGACGAGGCTCCAAGGGACTGTACGAGGAGACCACCGACAAGATAGTATTTTTCAAAAAGAGCGGTGACAAGTTCCTTATTTACAACATGCCAAACACCGAGGCTGTAGCCGGATTTGGCGTTGAGAACTGACAATACAACGAGGTAGATTATGTGGGATGCACTCAATACCTTTGAGCTGGGGATACTGGATCTTATTCAGCAGAGCTTCAAATGCAGTTTCCTTGACGTGTTTATGAAGACGGTTACGCTCCTGGGCGAGGATGGGATATTTTTCATCTGCATGGCTGTAGTAATGCTGTTTTTCAGAAAAACCAGAAAAACAGGTCTCATGATAGGTGCGGCTCTGCTCATGGGCTTTATTATAGGCAACCTCATTCTCAAAAACGCCTTTGCACGTGTACGTCCGTATGACTTCAACGTGAATTTTGATATGGCGGGCTTGCTTGTTGAGTCGCTTGGCGACAAGTCTTTCCCATCAGGGCATACGCTATGTGTTTTTGAGGGATGCGTGGTACTCTTTCTCACTCAGAAAAAATACATAGGCATACCGGCACTTCTGATATGCACGCTTGTTGCATTATCTCGTTTGTATCTCTATGTTCATTACCCTACCGATGTTATCGCAGGTGCGATACTCGGAACAATCTTTGCTATAGCAGCAGTAAAGCTTGTCAATGCAGGCTTTGCAGCTTACGAGAAAAAGAAGCAAATGCAAAGTACCTGATAGGTACGCCGCTTTGAGACTGTAAAAGAAAAAAGGACATGCTACTGCCCGGGTGCTCTTAATGACGCCCGGGTATGGCATGTCCTTTTTTGCTTAGAAAAAATGCGGGAATAGCGGAGGGTGGTGGGGTTATTCCGAATACTCGGACGGAGCTATACCGTAGTATTTTTTGAATACACGGGAAAAATAGCTGACGCTGGAATAGCCGAGGTAGTCTGCGGTCTGATTTACATTCATGTATGTATCACGCAGAAGGTACGCGGCGTGTTTCATCCGAAGCTCCAGGATATAGTCGTTTATTGTCGTGTTCATGTATTTTTTGAACAGACGCATGCAGTACTGCTTGGAAAAATTGGTGTGCTTGCATATATCATCGAGCTTTATATCTGCTGTGTAGTTTTCCTTTATGAAATACAGAATTTTTGACAGAGATTGCGGATAGGCACTTTCACGAGGAAGCTCCAGAGCCAGCACTTCCGAGAGGTGAAAGAGTATCTCGGAGAAGTACAGCGAGAGCAGGATCTGCTGGGGGCTGGTGTGGTTTATGCGAGTGTTTATGCATTTACCGAGCAAGAGCTCAATGTCCTTTGCTCTTTCTCCGGTGCTCAGCTTGTGATCCAGCATCAGCTGAGCGGGTCTCTCCTTGGAATAACCGTAAAACGACCCCTCTGTGATGGCAGTCCCTCCAAAAACACTCATAGCTTCGGAGTCTTTGCATTCGCATAGATCACCGTCAAAGTGAAAGAAGGTATATTCACAGAAGGTATCGGTGTGGGGCTTGTAATAAGTGTCCTTTGGGACTATTATGACGTCTCCGCTTTTCAGAGTGTATTCGGTTTCATTTATTTTAAAAACGCATTCGCCGCGTCTGATGATGGTGAGTAGGTTGATAGGTATGCTTCTTCCGCTGTGACTCCATCCTGGATTTTCTTTTGACCTTCCGGTCATGCTGACAAACGGCAGTTTTTTTATATTATATGTAAACATACAGGCAAATCTCACCTCGCTTTTTTACAATTATACACAATAAATGCAGAAATGCAAGTGATTTGGTGAAAAATCATATACATAGTATGTACTTTGTTTGTTTTTTTCGGTTGCCGGTAGTTTTAAGTTGCTAAGTTTCATATATTGAAACAAAAATATATATGTGTGTATTGAACATAACACTGCAAAGATATATAATATAAGCATAAGGTGCAGTTTTTTGAGAGCACACGCTTTTTGTGATGAAAAACAGTAAAGGAAGAATTAACATGTTGATCAAGAGCAATTATTTGACATTTGTGGTAAATGATCAGGCAAACGAAGCGAGCTTTATTCTCGACGGAAAGCAACAGGCAAGTACCAAGGGGTCGGACTTTTGGCGAATTATTCTTGATGACGGACTTCGTACAGAGATTCCTGTCATATCGGCTCAACAGACAGGAAAGGCCAGCGAGTCTGACGGGAAGCTAGTCATTGAGTATGACGGACTTGTATCAGAGTATGGGGATAGGTATGACATATATTTCAGGATAACCGTAGAGCATGATGACGGGGGACTGTTGAAATTTACCCCTTATGTAGAGAACAGACAGGATGCAAGAGTAAATGAGTGCTTCTGTCCCTTGGCTGATTTTACAGAGTTGTTCGGAGAAAAGTCAAAGGATATCATATATATGCCAAACGGCCTTGGAACGAGAGTCGTTGATCCGTGGGCTCACATGCAGTCTATGACAAAGAACTATTATGCCCATGATGACAGAGAGGTATTTTGGCACCAGATGTATCCCAGAGGTACTATGGGATGGTTCGGTGTTGAGTCAGACGGAAAGTTTTTGTATGTGGGGCGTCACGATGAGCAGTTCCGTCTGTGTTTTCTCACTGTGAAGCAGAGAATACACTCAGAACCGTCAAATCTGATGCTCGGTACGGATCACTTCCCAATGGCGAGAAAGGGCGAGGCTGTTGAGATACCATCGACAACAATCGGAATAATCGAAGGTGATTGGAGAGCGGCGGCAGATCATTACAGAGCATGGGCGGACCGCACCTTCTTCCATGTGACAAAAAAAGAAAAATGGGTAACGGAAATGACCGGCTGGCAGCGTATAATCATGCGTTCGCAGTACGGAGAGGATTATTACCGTGCCTCCGATCTTCCGAAGGTATATCTTGAGGGAGCAAAACGCGGTATACATACCATATTCCTCTTTGCGTGGTGGAAGGAGGGTATGGACCGCAATTATCCTATCTATACAGAACCTTACGAGGGTGCATGGGCAGAGCTGAAAGAAAATATTGCTAAAGTGCGTGAGCTGGGAGGCAGGGTAATACTTGAATGCAACTGCCATTTTCTTGATCCTCACACCGATTACTATAAGGAGTTTGGAGAGGAGCTGGTCATCCTGGATATAAACGGAAACGAATACAGACCTTCGTTTGTTTATCCGGGAAGAGGAGAGCTGAGAGCTGCATACGGATCCCACCAGTTCCCGATAGTATGTGCAGGTACGCAGAGATGGAGAGATCAGTTTGCTTCGCAATTCAGACTGATGGCGGATGAGATGGAGCCTGACTGTTTGTTTGCCGATTGCTACGGAGGATGTCCTCATCAGCCCTGCTTTAATACCCGCCATGACCACGGCAACCGAGTTGACAGAGAGTGGATATATCACCGCATGATCTTCGAGGATGCACAGAAGTACTGCGAGGAACGTGACAAGGTCTTTGCGGCTGAGGTAGTGACTGATATAGCGGCATCTTATACACAGTTCATACACGGACTTGTCAATGTGGACTTCCAGATAAAGAGCTCGCAGTTCCCGGCACTGTTCAGATACACATTCCCCGAGGTCATTACTACAGAGAGAGGTATACGCTGCCCCGAGGGAGATTATCTCAGACAGCTGAAGCATTCGCTTTGCTACGGAGTACGTCTGGATGCAGAGCTGTATGTATGCAGAGCGGATCTTTCGAGAGATGAGAAGTACGCAGAGGCGATAGCGTTCTATACGGAGCATTTAGACAAATACGGAGAGTTTTACTATTACGGCACATTTACTGTCATCGACAGCTCTGAGCTTCCGTACTACATCAAGCGTGCCGAGTATTATGACACAAATAAGAGCCGTGTAATGCGAGTGCTCTACAATGCATCGAGAGATCCACAGCAGGTATGCGGAGTTACGCTGGCAGCTGATGAGATAAGATATGACATCTTTGATGCGGACAAATATCTTGCGTGAGCACATCTTTTTTCGGCTGAGGCCGAACAGTAAACAATAACGGAGGATAAGTTATGAAAAAAGCAACCAAGCTTGTGAGTCTGGCTCTGTCGCTTTTGATGCTTCTGACATGTGCCGTTTCCTGCGGAAATGATACAGCAGGGGAGGTTACAGACGGAGGCGGTTCGGCATTTTCGGAACAAACAAATGCAAACGGAGAGACAGTCCCACCCGTACCTACGACAAAGTACGACGGATATTCCTATACCGTGTATATGACTGACAGAAACCCCGATGCCGTTATCGTGCGTGACTTTGAGATGAGCGAGCAGGAGGCAACCGTAAACGTACTCAATGAAGCTCTGTATAAGAGAAACAAACAGATGCAGGATGAGTTTGATATAGTAATCAATCCTATCGTGGAGTACGCGTCAAACAATACAGGAACGCAGAAGATCCGTCAGGCAAACCAGTCAAACACCCATACATACGACCTGTGTATCATAGGTACGGCGAGTGTAAGCAACCTTGCTATGTCGGGAGATCTGAAGGACCTCAATTCCTATGGTGAGATAGATCTGACAAAGTCCTGGTGGGATCAGAATATAAACCGTGACCTGGCAGTTGACGGAAAGGTCTTCTATACTACGGGAGATATCAGTCTCGTTGCTACTCAGGCGATGTACGGATTGATGTTTAACAAGGAGATGTTCGACCAAAATGACCTTGCCTATCCATACGAAATGGTAAAGGAAGGCAAATGGACCTTTGACGAGATGAAAAAGCTCGCTGTCACAGTATCGGACGACATTGATGCAAATGACAAAATGGATGCTTATGACAAGTACGGCTTTGGCTGGATAAATTCGACGTGCGTGGCATTCCTCAATGCATCCGGCGAGAGAGTGGCTGAGGTAGGAGCGAGCGGAGCGATCGAGCTTACTATCACAAGCGAACGTGCAGCAAATGCAGTTATCAGCTACATTGAATTTATCAATGACAAGGCACATTCGTTCAACGGACAGAAGGGAACAAGCGGCCTTGCCGACAAGACGGCGATCGGCATGTTTGCGGAAGGACAGCTTTTATTCAGAGCGGGAGAGCACTTGTGCTTCCCTCATCTGAGAGATACAGAGCTCAACTACGGTATTCTTCCCCTGCCTAAATATGACGAGGCACAGGAGAGCTATTACACGCCTGTAGGTTCATGGGATGGGGCGTATGTCTGCCTGCCCAGATCCACAGACGATGAACAACGTACATCATCTATTATTGAGCGTACAGCATATATTTCCAGCCAAATAGTAACACCTGCTTACTACGAGAGAACGCTTAACGGAAAATATGTCCGCGACGAGGACAGCTATGATATGATCACCCTTGAGATCAAGAACAGAATGTATGATATCGGTCTCATGTACGACTTCGGCGGACTTCAGACGGCTATCACCAACCTCTCCACCAACGGCAGAACTCAGTTTGCATCTATGCTCAGAGGTGTACAGTCGTCGGCAGAGAAGGCAATAAACGATACAAACGCCGAATTTGCATCACATACCAACGACTGACAAGCGAGAAGAGTGAACGGAGAATAGAATGAAGATGTTAAAGAGACTGTCATGCCTTGCACTTGCCGCCGTGTTTGTGCTTTCTGCTGCATCCTGCACAGCAAAGCCCGCACAGACGCAGGATGCACAGACAGAAAGCACAGGTATAGATATAGATACAGTAGATTTTAATGACTACGAATATATATCTATCGAGGAATACAAAGACAGGACGCTCGCAGGTCATATTGCTCAGTATGTCGGTTTTCTATCCGGATATGAGTTTGCACGTGATTCCTCAGGAAATCCCAGAGTAGCTATGCCGGATTCCTGGTTTGAGATATGCAACGGCCCCTACGCTGAGCCGAACTCCCGTAACAAGCACGCTGACAAGCTGCTAAAAAATGAACAGACCGGACTGTGGGAAGTATGGAACGACGATGATTTCAGTATAGATATACTCAACCAGTATATAATTGCCGACATGTATGAGGATTACGGAACATTCGCAACAGAGTCGATCAAGGACGGCTGGCTTGAGTATGATGTATACGATATGGGCGGAGGACACCGCTCGCACGGTGCCTACGGACTGTTCAAGAAGCCGGGCTACCTTCCGACGTACGTAGGAATGCGTGAATACGGAAATCTTTACGGAGTCAACGGTGAGCCGTATATAGCAAACGAGACCTTAGGTATGTCATGTGCAGGTATGCCCGGTGTTGCCGCTGATATCACAGATGTTTTTGCATCTGTCACCTCAGATATGGATCCGGTTCTTTGGGCAAGGCTGTTTTCGTGTATGTACGCGATGGCATACTTCGAGAGTGATATTCCTACCTTGATAGAGCAAGCGAGAAAGACCCTGCCCGCAGGATGCGTGGTGCAGGAGGTAATTGATGAGGTTTTTGCTCTGAGGGAGAAATATCCTGCTCTTTCACAGTGGCGAGACGCTGCAAAAGAAGCGGAAAAGATCTGCTACCGACATCATTACGAGCAGGACTCCAAGATGGGCGAGACCAATATCAACTGTTCCTTTATTCTGATAGGACTGCTGTGGGGCGAGGGGGACTTTTTTGAGACTTGCCGCATCATATCTCTGGCAGGTCACGGAGGGGACTCTACTACTCCTGTGGGACTGGGTATAGTGGCTGTAGCATCAGGATTTGACTCTATACCTCAGGATGCCCTTGACAAGACCTGGCAGGGAGGAGAAGGACTGGTGGTAAATCAGCCGGTCGCAGATACAAAGCAAGCGTACTGGATGGTGGCACTCGGACTTCCCGAGAGAATAAAGATGTCAGATGTCGTCGATATGTATCAGAAGAATTTTGAGAGTATTCTTCTTGAGAACGGCGGTTTTATATACGAGGGACATTACTTTATACCTAAGAGCAAAACAACAGCCCCCATGACCGATACCGTGCTCTATGAAAACTTCGAGAGCGGAAATCTCGCCTCTGTGACAAAGAGCCTGGGAGCAGCTTCCATCTCCGGTCCGGATCAGACATATATGGGCAACTGCGGACTGAAAATAACCGGAGCCGGTGACAAGCCGGGTGGAGCTTATATTACGGTAGACGGCCTGAAGGTCGGAGAAAAATACAGATACTCAGCTTATGTCTTTACTGCGACAAAGATGCCGTTATATTTGTTTGCACGTAACGAAGGCGACGCATCTCTTGCTCAGAGTGCAACAGTATACGGTTCGGAGACATTTGTTCTTCGTGAATTTGTCTTCTGTGCAACTGCACAAAGAATGGAGATCGGGGTTTATATGCCTGAGGGAATACCCGAACACAAGTATGCAGTGGTAGATGATATATGCGTTATCAGGGTAGAGGAGAGTAGTGTGTGTGAGAACGTCACAATAAAGGACAGCACACAGCAGCCTTTCGACGGATCTTTTGAGATCAATGTAGCAGGCAAGGCGGCACGCGAGGTGTATTTGAAGATCACCTTTGCGAATACAATGGCAAAGACCGTCAATGCCAATATATTGATCAACGGTACTGAGTACGGTGCGGTTCCGTTCTACAAGACAGGACCTCAAGCACAGGCAGACAGACTGGACTGTGTATACATTCCTCTGATACTCCTGCAGCAAGAAAATACAATCAGCTTTACTATTGGAGAGCGAGAGTCGCTTTATATCTATTCTGCTGAGCTTGTCAGCGTGAGCGAGAGATTTAACTGAAATAATACAGCCCTAAAGGCAGAAAGAGAGATAATATATGAAAAAGATACTGACACTGATCCCGGCGGTACTGATGTGCGTGCTTATGGCTGTTTGTATGAGCGTTGGTGTATCGGCAGATGAGCCCGCTGACAGCACTGACAAAATAGGTACCATGACAGTGGTATACCTCAGAGACGGAGGCAAGGGAGACGGACATGACTATGCTAATGCGGTAGGTACGCTTGAGGATGCCTACATGATGCTGGATCTTTCCAAAGACTGCCATATCGTAGTGTGCGATGTGTTTACCCAGATCAATGCGAACTTCACCATAGGAGATGAGTACGAAGGTTGTGTCACCATCACCTCATGCTACGGCGGATATGATTACAGAACCATCGGAGCAAAATTTGAGTTTGATCCTTTCAGATTTATCTGCTGGGGCGAGACACGCTTTGAGTACATAGAGTTCCACACCCCCGGTACAAACCTTCTCTTAGTAGGTCAGCATAACCCTGTTACCATTGGTGAGGGGGTAAAGATCTCCGGAGATCAGATGACCGGCGGTAACGTCGCAAAGTCGTTTTGCATACTCGGAGGCTATCAGAAACAGAGAAACGAATCCGACCCCGTAGTACCTCCGATGGAGGACAACCGTGATACAAACATAACTGTGATGAGCGGTGAATTTATATATATCGTACCGTTTTCACGTCAGCTCAACGGAAATTCATACGAGGGAACTGCCCATATCAAGATCGGAGGAAATGCTAAGGTAAGCGTGCTCCACGGTTCTGCTATAGGCACAGGCACATACGTAGGAAATATCGAGGTTGAGATCACGGATAATGCCCTTGTGAAGAACTTTTACGGAGCGACCGAGGCAGGGATCAATGCAAAATCGCATACCTTTAACTGGAAAAGCGGAACCATCGAAAAGTTCGAGTGGCTCTGCTCCTACAGCTCAAATCCTGAGCTCATAGTATCCGGAAACAGAACACTTAACGCATCTGCCGCAGTAAAAGCGATGGCAAACTACAACAATATAGCTGCTCTGTTTGATGTTATAGGAAATGAAGATAACGCGTCTGCTTACATTCCTGCACAAAACCCGAACACCGCAAAGCCGGGTGACGATATACTAAAGGCCCCCGTGACTACAAAGACCCCTCTGCCTCCCGTGTCAGCTGAGCCTGAGCAGACAACACCCGTGGATACAGACAAGTCTCCCGAAACTACAGCTAAGCCTGTGACCGAAAAGGAAACAAAGCCTGCATTTACGAGAGCCCCCAGAGACGAGCAGACTACCGATGTGGCAGATACATCTCCGTCAGATAGTACAAACGGTACTCTTGTAGTAATAATCGCGGCTGTTGTGGCGGTGGCTGTTATCGCTGTTGTGATCGTTATTGTAGTATCAAAGAAAAAGAAAGCATAATTTTGGTTAAAAGAAAATAAGAAAAACATGCGGGAAGATATTTTTCCCCGCAACTGACAGAAGATCCGCCGATACGGCGGATCTTCTGTTTTTATCATATAGAAAATTGTATTTTCGTTTCCGCTTCATGAAGCGAAGGATCTGAGGGCGAGAGCAGAATAGCGTTTTTGACCGTACCTCCCCGCCCGACTGTCATCCTAGAGCGACCCGAAGGAGCGAAGGATCTGAGTCGGAGCAGAAAGAAACGTTACTGCCATCTCCCGCTTAGATTCTTCGGTCGCAAAGCTCCCTCTGAAATGACAGCGGGGTTGTGAGTGTGCACAGCACATGTGTTTTTGGCCTGTATACTTTTATTCCCCTTTTGCCTTCAGCCATATCAACAATACTTTATGAAGCTTATCATTTTATACTTTTTGCCAACGAGGTAAGAATCTCTAATTGTTCATTATTTAGCTTTTTTGCGATACTGAGAAGTTCATTGGCTTTTGATGGATTTTGCGAGTCAAGATCAAAAAACTCAGACGGAGTAACATTGAGATATTCACAAATGTAGAAAAAAACCGTCATGGAGGGAAAACTAACTCCCGATTCAATATTGTTTATATAACTTGGGCTCTGACCGATAGACAAGCTCATATCGCGAGCAGAAACGCCTTTGTTGAGTCGAAGCTGAGACAGTCTTTTGCTGAATGTTTTATGCTCCATCACAGTCACCATCCTTTGTATCTAATTGTAATATATAGGATGATGAAAAATATCCAAGCAAATCATTAAATTACGTTGACATATCCAAAATAATCAGATATTATTGGATTGTATATCTATTTGATTTGTTGGAGAGGATAATATGGTATGTACTTTTTTTGGTCATAGGGATACTACTGACAAAATAGAGATGAAGTTACGTAGCTTATTGAAAGATCTGATCGAGAATTATAATGCAAATACCTTTTATGTGGGAAACCAAGGTAACTTTGACAGTATTGTCAGAAAAACGATAATCTCACTGCAAAAAGATTATCCCCATATAAAGTATTCGGTTGTTTTAGCTTATCTGCCTGTAAATAATAACGATGTTATAGGTGACACAATATTTCCGCAAGGAATTGAGCAAGTTCCGTTGAAATATGCTATAGTTTACAGAAACCGGTGGCTTGTAGATCATTCGGACATTGTAATTACTTGTGTCAAGTATTCTTGGGGCGGTGCAGCAAAATTTAAGAGGATAGCAGAAAAGAAAGGGAAAAAAGTAATAAATATAGTTTGAGCTCAAAACATAGAAACAACAACCGTGCTAAAAAACAAACACAGTTTAGCACAAATCTTTGATCTCTGTGGTACGTCTCGCTCAAAAATGGATTGCAGGGAATTAACCACCGGGATGTTTAAGCATGGAAAAGAAAAAACTCCCCTGAACATACTTGCTCAGAGGAGAATTGTTTATAAATACGGTGAGGGAAGTCCTTTCTTAAAAAAGGTTTTTCAGGCATGCTTTTGCCTGTATACTTTTATTCCCCTTTTGCCTTCAGCCATATCAACAGTACCTGAATATCCGCAGGACTGACACCGCTGATGCGTGAAGCCTGCCCGATGTTCAAGGGCTTGAATTTTGTGAGCTTTTGTGCCGCTTCTATTCTCAGACCCTTTATCTGCTGATAATCAAACTCCTTCGGGAGCTTTTTTTGCTCCAGTTTTCTTGCTCGCTCGACTTCATCCAGCTGTTTTTTGATATATCCGGCGTATTTGATATTTATCTGAGCAGAAAGGGAGATGAGCGGATCGAGAAGCGGGCGTTTTTTGTCTATCGGTGCCAGCTTTTCCATATCGAGCTCGGGACGACGCAAGAGCTCAGCCAGCTTAACACCGCTTTTTATCGGGGTGCTTTCGTAGCTCTCGAGAAGTGCATTTACCTCTTCACTCGGTCCGATAACTGTAGCTTCGAGTCTGGCTTCTTCCGCTTTTATCTGCTCTTGCTTTTTGAGATACCTTGAATATTTTTCCTCCGAGAGAAGACCCACGCGTCTGCCGATATCGCACAGTCGGCAATCGGCATTGTCCTGACGTAGAAGCAGCCTGTATTCCGAACGGCTGGTCATAATACGGTAAGGTTCGTTTGTTCCCTTTGTCACAAGGTCATCTATCAGCGTTCCGATGTATGATGAAGAACGCTCAAGTACCATCGGCTCTCTGCCCTCCAGCTTGAGTGCGGCATTTATTCCCGCGACCAAGCCCTGGCACGCCGCTTCTTCATAGCCTGAGGTTCCGTTGAACTGTCCCGCTCCGTAAAGGCCCTCATGCTCCTTAAATTCCAGCGTGGGGTACATCTGCGTCGGGTCAGCACAGTCATATTCTATTGCGTAGGCGTACCGCATTATCTGGGCATTTTCAAAGCCGTCAAGTGATCGGAGCATCCTGTACTGTACGTCTGTTGGAAGTGAAGTGGAAAAACCCTGTATATACATTTCATCCGTATCAGCACCCATAGGCTCGACAAACAGCTGATGACGTGGCTTGTCAGCGAAACGAACCAGCTTGTCTTCGATTGACGGACAGTAGCGTGGACCTGTGCCGTGTATTTTTCCTGAATACATGGCAGAGCGGTGGATGTTCTCTTTTATTATACTGTGAGTAGTTTCGTTTGTATATACGATATGGCAGGGTGTTTGTTTTTCTGTGAGGTAGAGTTCTCTGTCGGTATCCGCAGAGAAAGGACAAGGATCTTCTTCCCCCTCCTGAGCTTCAAGCACCGACAGGTCTATCGTGGTACGGTTGACTCTGGCGGGAGTTCCTGTTTTGAAACGTACCAAGCGTATTCCGGCCTGTTCCAGAGCCCCTGAGAGTCCTTTTGCCGGCATAAGTCCGTCCGGACCTGCCTCGTAACTCACGTTTCCTACGAATATTTCAGACTCCAGATATGTGCCGACGCAGATAACTGCAGCATCGCAATACCATCTCTCTCCGAGAGCAGTGATCAGCCCTGTTACCTTTTTTTTGCCGTTTTTCTCCTCGTCAAAACACACCTGCTTTACCTCAGCCTGAATGAGACGGAGGTTCGGGGTCCTCTCCAGGGTCCTTTTCATGACTGTTTTGTAGCGGGCACGGTCTGCCTGTACGCGTTTTGAATGTACGGCAGCTCCTTTGCCTGTGTTGAGGGTGCGTGACTGGAGGCTTGCTTTGTCAGCTGCACGCCCCATCTCACCGCCGAGTGCATCTATCTCATAGACTAGATGCCCTTTGCCTGTTCCTCCTATTGATGGGTTGCAGGGCATGTTTGCTACAGAATCGAGGTTGATCGTGAACAGCACCGTGTCATGACCCAGCCGTGCTGATGCCAGTGCTGCCTCTATTCCTGCGTGACCTGCTCCTATTACTGCTATTTCGGTTTTTAGTTCCATGTGCATGTCCATAGCCTTTGAGTAAAATTTGAATGAAATGCTACAGCCCCGATGCTATCGAGGCTGTTTGCCGTGATATAAATGAGTACAGATATGATAAGGGAAAAACGCGGCGGGAATGAACCTGATTACTTATCGAGCTTGGCGATGATCTTCCAGCCTTCCTCATTGTAGGCTGAGAAAATACCGCTTGATATACCGGAGATATAGTCATATTTGAATGGGACTATCACATTACCCTCTCGGTCGATTATTCCCTTTTTCGATCCTGAAAAACCGATAACGCCCAGCCCTTCGGCAAAGGGTCGTGCATAGGTGAATATCGGCTGTGCTATCCACTTTTCCTCAATGCTGTAATATCCGTAGTAGCCGTTACGCTCGAGTAGCAGTACCCCGTCTGAATAAGCGAGCAGATTGTATCCTGCGGGTATGGGGAACTTGTTAGCTGTGGCATCTACAAGATACAGATAGTCGCCTGAGATCTTGTCTTGATACTGAGAGTCGATGTCTACCTGTCTTACCATAACGTAGCCTTGGTCAAAGTACAGCGATCCGACAGAGTCTACACCTTTGAGTACGGGCTCAGCATATCCTGTGAGGAGTTTACGGTTGTTCTGACCGTAGTATTCTCCTTTTCTTGAGATTATTTCATTTCCGGCTGTATCTCTGAAGGATATTCTGCCGTCACGGTCCACTGTGGCACACAGCCCTTCACTGAAGTTATAGAGACGGTAATACTTGAAATACTCAGAGAGCTTTTTGTCATCGGGGGCAGCCAGGTACTCCTCTGAGAGAGCGTAGTTCTCTCGGTCAAACGCCCAGCGTCTTTCCATTATTTCGACAAAGACGGATTTGCCGTCCTCGGATATCGTGTAGTTAGAATACTTTACGGTAGTAGAGCGGCTGTTTTGCGACAGCAGCTGTGCTACTGTATCTGCCGCGAACAGTATCTCTGTTCTGGGAGCTCTTGCCAGCTCAACTCTGTTCTCTGCCATAAACAACTGTATAGGTTCATCTACACTAAGAATCGGACTTATGACAGGGGAAGTGTCAGAATCGGTATGTGCCTGAACATCAGGTGTTGTATCGGTACCGGAAGCATCTGTGCCTGCAGCAGTATCCGTACCGGGAGCAGCAGTGTCCGTACCGGGAGCAGCAGTATCCGTGCCGGGAGCAGCGGTGTCTGTGCCGGGAGCGGCAGTACCCGTGCCGGGAGCAGCAGTATCCGTACCGGGAGCAGCGGTGTCTGTGCCGGGAGCGGCGGTATCCGTGCCGGGAGCAGCGGTGTCTGTGCCGGGAGCGGCAGTATCCGAGTCCGGAGCAGCGGTGTCTGTGTCGGGAACGGCAGTTTCCGTATCTGTGACGGGCGGAACTGTTTCGGGGGGAGTGGGTGCAGCCGTTTCTGTACCCGGGACAGACTCGGGCGGAGTCTGAGGTGCTGTATCGGGAGCTGAGGTATTATCGGGGG
>JAZNOK010000021.1:0-5840 GCA_045580775.1 Eubacteriales bacterium | reverse complement strand
AGCCGTATAGCCGAGGAGAGCCGAACTCATATCGTTTAAAACCGATATGAGTTCGAATCTCATCGGCTATAACCAAAGAAGAGAAGTGCCGGAGTGCTCCGGTTACTTCTCTTCTTTGGTTATGTGAATGATGATGCCGTGTTTTAGGGCAGCACTCAGAGCTGCCAGCCGGATAGCACTCTGACCAATGCTATTGCATCGCGGTTAGAGAGCTTTCCGTCAGCGGTAAGGTCACAGTAGTTGCGGTTGACCTTACTTTCTGACCAGCCGGAGAGTGTGCGTATGAGCAGAGTCAGGTCGGTGTTGTCGATAGTCTTGTTTGCGTTTACGTCTCCCATCCTGATGATAGAACGGTCTATCAGATATACTACGCCCCCCTTGATCTCATAGGTGTTTACAAAGTCAAATCCCTCGTAGCTCGAGAACAGCGATGCTGCGTCTCCTGTCACCTGTTTGGCAAAGGCATCCTCCAGTCCCTTGCCGAAATAGCAGTTACTTACCGTAACATTCACGCCAAGCGACGTAGAGCCGAGTATGCCGTGTCCGTATGCGGACTGTGTGCCGTTTGAGTAGCATGCGGAGATATCTACGTACACGTGTGCACGTCCGACAATGCCGCCGACATAGGCTGTCTTTGTTGTGATATCGCTTGAAATGTCAGCGTAGTTTGTGCAGTTCTCGAGAGTCGAGTACCATGCAAGTCCGAATATTCCGCCGCAGTCATTTGTTTTGGAGCTGACGCTTTGTGTGTTTGTGCATTTTATTGCCTTGGTATAGAAGATACCGTTGTCTGTTACATGCTGAGTACCGCCCACGATGCCGCCGACATATCTGTTGCCTGAGATAATACCGCTGTTTGTACATTCACGCACGGATATATCTGCGATCTCTGCATGAGAGCATCCGATGATACCGCCCGCAGCTCCCTTGGAGCCTGTCGCGGTTGAAGTGACAGCGGCTGTGTTCTTGCAGTTCTGGATGATGAGGTTTCTCGAGGTGTTTTCGTTTTTGTGAGCAAGTCCCACAATACCGCCTGCGGTGCTCTTTGCGGTGACGGTGGCACAGTTGGTTACGTTTTGCACCCATGTTCCTGCCGATGCACAGCCGACAATGCCGCATCCGTTATCATAACGGTTCGCTCCCGAGTAGCTTGAGCTGATACTGCCTGATACTGTCAGATCACGCACGGTTGCGTTTGTAGTATGACCGAAAAGTCCCGTGTACTTGGCTGATGATTCTATGTCAACGCCGCTGATCGTCTTGTCGTTTCCGTCGAATATCCCGCAAAAAGAGGTGTATATTCCGGCACTGATACCGATAGGTGACTGATCGAGTCCCAGAGTTGCCTTTGACAGGTCTATATCGTTCATGAGAACATACTTGTCGCTCCATGAATAACCTGCCTCGCGGTGCATCAGACGCATCAGGTCATTTGCTGTGTAGATGGGATTGTAGCCGGAGGGTACGCCTGTAGTAGGAGTAAGGTCCGCTGTGCTCAGAAGCATGCCCATCGCCTTTGTGACGGTCTTGTCATTTGTGTTGTGGTTTCCTATAGCGTAGAGCTTGTAGCCGTCGATGAACAGGGCGTTCCAGTAGTTGTAGGTGACATCGCTGTTATATACATCAAAGGGCTTGTATCTGGTAAAATCGTCGATCGAGATCGTGTCGGCGTCGTCGTAGCTGACAGCCTCGTTTGATACGACGACCTGCAGCTGCTTGTAGTTTCCTACCGCTGTAGGCATAGGCACTTGATGAAAATCATCCGTCTGGAATGACACAGCGATCCTGCCGTCAGGCAGAGTAACTACCCAGGGAGCTGCGGAGGTGTAGCCTTCTGCATGGCCCTGTGCGATGGTCCTCGGCTCTGTGAAGTTCACTCCGTCACGAGAAAAGCATACATCTATGACCATAGGAAAGCTGGTTCCGCCCCAGTCGCTCCAGTCACGGAATTTTGTGGTCTCTATGCTCATGACGTAGGTTCCGTCAGTCAGACGCGAGATGGACTGCATTCCTCCACGCATCTTGACAGTACCTGCAGGATAGCCGTACTGCTCAAGGCTGAAGTATCCGTTGAGGACACTTACGCCGCCGCTCCATGCACCTGTGCTCTCATCGAGCTCATGCATGACGATAAACTGCTCGAGCTTGGAGGAGGAGTAGGGATAGGAGGTGTCGAGCTTCTCGTAGGACGTACCCGGGTTGATAGTGAGCTGACCCGAGCCGTACTTAACTACATCGGCTGAATAGTAGACGCGGAGCTTTCCGTCTGTTCTGTAGATGGTAGGCTCCCACATGCCGCCGTATGTCTCTGTGTTCGGGACGGATGATGTGCAGATGGTCTTGATATCGGACCAGGTGTAGCCTCCGTCTGCAGAAGTGAGGTAATTTATGTTTGAAACGTAGCCTGTTACATTGCCGTCGTCGTCATAGTATGTGATCGGACAGCGGTAAGTAAAGTACAGAAGATTCGTTTGCTTATCATAGTAGAGATAGCTGTTTGCAGGTCTGTAGTCTGTGCCTGTGTAGTCAACTATGATTTCGTCTGCACCCCAGCTCTTTCCTCCGTCGGTAGAACGGTTGAGTCTGAGCACCGAGGTAGAGGATGAGGATGCGAGCAGAAGCGTGCCGTCAGGCAGAGACTCCATTCTCGGATAACCTCCGTTGTCTCCTATTACAACAGGTGTAGACCAGGATACAGGTTTGTAGCTTGCGGTATCAGCCGATGTGTCAAGTGATATGTAAGGCAAAACCGTCACACACATCAGAGCCGCAACAAAGAACGAAAGAGCTTTTTTTAGCATAAGCTGTCTCCTTTTCTTGGCTTTTTATTGGTTTACGGGTTAGATACTTTTACAGGATATATTCTACACTTTTGGCACGCAAATATCAATATATTTTAATAATTGTTACAAAAATATACATTTTTATGAATACAAATTTGTAAGTTCGGCCCCTAACCTCGGCTATCACCGTCTGAGCCTGATGGGGTCTTTGTCTCGGAGCCGCAGATACCGGAGCTCAATTATGCTGTAACGAAAAGCAGAGAAAAAAAGCCAACCGAACATTCAAAGGTCTTTGTCTTGCACACAGGGGATTGCACATTCAGAGCATTTGTGATAAAATGAAAGAAGAAAAAACTACTGTCGGTTTTTACATACCGAAAAAACCGCAAACGAAAGGAGGTTATGCGATGAAGATACTGATGCTCAGCTCACGCATGTGCATCGGCGGTGCTGAGAGCCATATATATACACTTTGCCGAGAGCTCAGAGAGCTTGGGCATGAGGTAAAGGTTGCCTCCTCAGCAGGTGCATATCTGCCGATGCTTTGTGAGATCGGAGCAGAGCACGTTACACTGCCTCTCGACCGAAAGGACCCGCGTTCGCTGTTTGTCTCTGCACGCGGGATAATGCGTCTTGTAGCCGAATTTCGCCCTGACGCGGTCCACTCGCATTCCCGCATACCCTCCTTTATATGTGAAAGGCTGCTTTGCCTCCCATGCCCCCTTGTGACAACAGCCCACATGCCTTTTCGGACATCGGCTCTTCTGAGGGCGGCGAGTGCTTGGGGAGATGAGACTATCGCTGTGAGTGAGGACGTGCGGCAGTATCTTTGCCGAGAGTACAAGCTCCACCCGAGCACCGTCCGAGTGATAAAAAACGGCGTCCGTATCCCGGGCGGTACAGATCATACTTCAGCTCAGAGCATCCGTACAGAGACAAGAGAGCAGCTTTCTATATCCGCACAGGAATTTGTCATTTGCTGTGCATCACGCTCGTCTGAGAGCCGCTCGGCTGTGCCGATGTATCTTTGCGAGCATGCACCGGAGCTTTTGCGAAAGGGAGAACGGCTGCTTGTATGTATCTCGGGGGCTGTAGACAGAGAACGTGACATGTCCTGCGTGATAACGGAAAAGGCAAAAAGAGCAAACGCCCTTCTCGGCAGAGAGGCCGTGAGCGTAATTGTCGGTCAGAGCAATATCGACGGGTATATTGCGGCGGCAGATGTCTTTGTGGGAGTGTCGAGGGCGGCTATGGAGGCTATGGCATTGGGCGTTCCGGTTATTATAGCCGGAAACGAGGGCGTAGCGGGTATTATAGATAAGTCCAACGCACAGTTGCTCTCTGAGGCAAATCTGACAGGCAGAGGAGCACCGGGATCTCTGTCGGATATCGGGCAGTTTATCGAGGCTCTCAGAGATGAACAGGCAAAAGAGCTTGCGGGCAGATTTTGCATGGAGTATGCAAGAGAGCATTTTTGCTCCCGCCGTGCGGCTGAGCAGACACTTGATGTTTATAGGCGGGCGTGCTTATCGGAGGTGCTGCTTATAGGAAATTACGGCTCGGGCAACCTCGGAGACGATGCGGCACTGGACATCCTCGACAAAAGGCTCGGTCATAGTGTAAGGACGGTCGCTGTCTGCCGCCGCCGAGAGCTTTGCCGCTCGCATTCTGTACTGCGTACCGATATCAAAAGTATCAAAAAACATGCAAAAAGAGCTGTCGGTGTGGTTCTCGGTACCGGCAATATCCTCCAGGACCGAACCAGCCTGCGGTCGATTTTATATTACAGCACCGTACTCAAACTTGCAAAAAAACACAACAACAACCTCATCATATTTGCAAACGGCATAGGTCCGTTAGAACATCGGATTTCAAAGAAGCTGACAGCAGATGCCTTTTCGGCGGCTTGTCATGCTTCTCTGCGTGATGCCGACTCATACGCCGCGGCACAGTCTGTCTGCAAGGATATCAAAAACCTTCGTCTGAGAGCTGACATCCTGCTTTTGTGCGGAGCGGATGTGCAATGGTGGGAGGAGGCGTGCACAAACATGCCAAAGCGGTTTTTTGTTGTATGTCCCAGAGGAGGAGCTGACCGCTCTGAGACGGATGCTCTGCTTTCTCTGACAGAAAAATATGCCGCATGCGGCATCAGGGCAGTTGTGGTTGCCATGGACTCGGAAAAAGACACTCCTGCCTGCCGCCGCCTTGCACAGCGTGGATATCCGCTTATAGAAAATATCACCGCACCGAGACTGCTCGCTCTGGTCTCGCACGCAGAATTCTGCGTCAGCGGCCGCCTGCACGGAGCGGTGCTGAGTGCTCTGGCACAAACTCCCTTTGTCGGAATAGATTCGGATGGCAGGATAGGGGCATTTTGCAGATACAGCAGATGCGGTACTTGCCTTGTGTCGGGGCAGTTTGACGAAATTGCCCTTGCCGATGCACTCAGAGCCGAGTGCGTCCCGCAGAGAGTTATGGAATACAGAGATAAGCTCCGCCCCCTCTGTGAGCTTGCAAGGACGGATGCACGGGAGCTGGAGGAGCTTTTACTCTCCTTTGCATCGCTTGGAAAATGACTCTGAGCATTCGGGCATTTTGCGGAGTCTCCCACCGCCCTGTCATCCTAGAAGGAGGCCCTGATCGAAGCCACAACCCGACTGTCATCCTCGAGCGAAGCGAAGGATCTAAGTGGGAGATCAAAGTAAGGATTAAATTTATTCGTCACTTCCATCTCCCGCTTGGATAAGTGAGACTCCAAATCTTCGATTTGGCAAGTCGAACTTATGCATGCGAGCGATAGCGAGTCGCTTTCTTCGTTGTGCTACGCTACACTCGAGAATGACAGCGGGGTTGGAGATGCGGTCATAAACGGTACTCGGTCATTTGCAAAGTTCCCTCTCCGACTGTCATCCTCGAGGGAGCATCGCGACCGAAGGATCAGAGTCGGAGTACATAGTAAGGATTATGACCGATCGGGAATTTGCGGAGTCTCCCACCGCCCTGTCATCCTAGAAGGAGGCCCTGATCGAAGCCACAACCCGACTGTCATCCTCGAGC
>JAZNOK010000020.1:0-3132 GCA_045580775.1 Eubacteriales bacterium | reverse complement strand
GTTAAACCGTTATCGGTTCTTAGTTTTTTTAATTTTTCACCAAAAGTCATAATGGTTCCTCCTTGCTTTTGTGAACCCATTATAACGCCAAAGCCCAATCAAGTCACGACACCATCCGTCACATCAGCGTTTTTTATAAATGACAAGCTCGGGATTTTCGCCGTTTTCCTCGTAGGTGCAGATAAGGATGAAGTCCATGTTGGCGACAACGCCGAAGCATCGGTCACCGCCAAATTCACATTCCAGCTGATTTCCGAGATATGTGGCGTTATCATCGAGGAATTTGACGGTCTTGCCGTTAGGAAGACGGTATTCCAGATTGACGTAACCGCCCACAAGAGCATTGAGTTTTTCAACCTTCGGCATACCTTCCACCCCAAGGGCGTTGATCTCTTCGATCAGTTTACACTTGAATTCTTCATACTTTCCGCCATCGTCAAGATTTTTATATTGCTTCCAATAGTCGAGCCCCGGGAGCAATTCCTTCAAATACGCCCGAGCCTGCTCCGAGGGGAATGCTTCGCTTGCCATATTCTTCACACAGACTTCGATCAGATCGTCCATATCGTGTTACATATACTCGCCGTCAGCATAGCACCACTTGCAATAGTCTTCGTTGAAGATTCCGTCTTTTTCACGGCTGATGCTGCTATCCTCCAGAGGCATGCCGCAGCACTGGCAGATCAGCTCTCGGGGAGAGCCGAGCAGCGTGTTTATCGAAACATCAAAAAGCTTGGAGAGAAGTTTGAGCGTTTCGGTGTTGGGTACCGTTTCACCGTTTTCCCAACGGCTGACCGCCTGACGGGTGACGAATACCTTTTCTGCAAGCTCCTCCTGAGAGAGTCCTTTTTTCGTTCTGAGTTACCTAATAATATCCTTTGTTCCCATACGATCACCGTCTTTGATTACTTTGCTTTTATTATAGCATATCCCGGCACAAATCGCAAGCAACACGCTGTTGCTCTCCCTCCTTTTTTCTTAGTCTACAGCATAACAGAAACAAAACCTTTTGCCGACATCTGACCGTGTGTTTTTTTCAACTGCAGTTAAAGAATAAAAACCATTCACTTTTATGAGAAACGAGATTCATTTAAAACGGATAGAAAAATTTTGTTCAACTCATCCCAGCCATTATCGTGAGTAGACGGCAAAGATTTTATTAACTCCTCTATATTGTCGATGTTGCGGTCAATATACTCATTAACTTTGGCAAAGCATTTACCTTCTGCTATTTCAGGCTTATTCATTTTCAAATCTAACAGCTTCAAAACATCTTCTCGTATAGATTCTTCAAGATATTTGTCCATAAGCTCGCTAAACAGCATGGGCGGTGGTGTACCCTCAGCTAAGATCCATTTACAAGCGAGCAAGGGTCTCAGCACATAAAAATACTTTTTTAGGCGTACTGTTTCGCCCTTCAAATATTCACAATAGTTGCTTTTGGCTGTGCTGAGATAGTGATACAAGCCAGACTTTGCGACGAAGTACTTGTTTATAATTGCTGCTATGGACTCCCACTCCTTTGTAGTTTTATAAACTATGGGTGAGGAGTTCCACTCAAACAAGGTGGGGTTTGATTTGTATAACAAGGATAACACTTTCGAGATATCCCAACCATTGATATCGAGCACATCATCCAGCTGCCATTCGATAACATCGCGTGTTTTATCCAAACGCAGATAAAATTCCTTGGGTCTGACATAGATAAACCTCACGTCATAATCGCTATCAGGTGAAGCAAACCCCCAAGCACGACTACCGGACTCCACCGAGTGCAAGATCTTTATGTTTTCTCTTTGTTCAATTTCTTCTAATTTTGATTTTATCAATTTCTCCATACTCTTTCATCTCCTTTGAGAAAAGGTAACAAATTACTCTGCCGCCTTAAAATTATAAACGGGCTTTATGTGTGCAATGATTTCTGCAGCAGGCTCGATATTTGCAACGATCTCGTCCAAAGTCTTGTATGCCATAGGAGACTGATCAAGAGTAGCAGTATTTAGACAGCTGGTGTATATACCTTCCATCTGCTTTTTATACTCCTCCATTGTAAGTCTCTCAAAAGCGGCAGAACGGGACATTAAACGTCCTGCACCGTGAGGAGCGGAATAGTTCCAGTCCTCATTACCCTTACCAACACAAATAAGGCTTCCATCACGCATATTAATAGGGATCAAGAGCTTTTCTCCACTCTTTGCCGAAACAGAGCCCTTGCGTAGGATCTTCTCATCCACCTCGATATAGTTGTGGATAGTATGGAACTTCTCAATCGCCACAAGGCCGTTTTTTTCAAGTAGTATCTCAGCCATCTTCTCACGGTTACGCTTTGCAAACTGCTGACAGATGTTGATATCGTGCAAGTAATCCTCCATAAACTCACCATAAAGGTAGCAAAGATCACGAGGCATAGTGGGCTCATTCTCCACCCACTCCTTTGCCAGCTGCTTTAAGGTGGATTGTATTTCGTTTCTGCGACCTTGCTCCTTATATGTACGGATGATTTCATCCCGCTTCTTAAAATACTCTTCCTTGCCGAGATTCAAGTCAACTGCAATGCCTTGATAGAATTCGGCAACCTGAGTACCAAGATTACGGCTGCCGGAGTGTATGATCAGATATTTGTTTTGGGCTTCATCGGTATCAATCTCAATAAAGTGATTGCCACCGCCAAGAGTACCAAGGCTTCTCTCAAGTCTCTTGGTGTCCTTAAGGTTTCTGTAACAACGAAGCTCGGTCAAATCAAATCGCTCTTGTCTTCCTTCCCAAACGTTTCTGCCGCAGGGGATAGAGTGTGCCGCCTCATCGAACTGTATCAAGTCAACATCGACCTCACCCAAATTTACGGTGTACATACCGCAACCAATATCTACACCGACCATATTGGGAACAACCTTATCAACAATGGTCATTGTAGTGCCAATAGTACAACCCTTCCCTGCATGAACGTCAGGCATAATACGTATTTTTGAATTTGCAAAAGCCTCCTCGTTGCACACGGTTTCAATTTGAGAGTATGCGGTAGGCTCTAATGTATCTGTATAACATATGGCAGTATTAAACTTGCCAACTATCTCAATCATAATAATTTCCTTTCTAAATTAAGTATTCCCCCTTAAAATCCCAGTGAGTTGT
>JAZNOK010000019.1:0-12063 GCA_045580775.1 Eubacteriales bacterium | reverse complement strand
GTCCTCTTGTATGCCTCAAGTATCGGAGGAACAAGGAAGCATCCGACAGAGCCTGCCTTGGTCATAAGGGACCCGTCAGGCTTCCAGCTCTTGGCAAAGCTGCCCTCGCTGTCCTGATGTGATATAGCAAAGTCGCATATTCCCATTGCTGCATCTATACATTCGGGTTTGTCTATTCCGCACTTGGAAAGCAGCTCATAAGCCTCAAAGAAATGCAACGCTCCCGTGCCGAGATTGCATGCGTCAAGCTCGTCGTTGACCTTTGCCGCGGGGTCGGGCATGGTATTTGTACGTACATACATAAGACCGTTGTCCAGTCGGCAATGAGAAAGCCATGAGTCTATTACACGACCTGCCTTGTACAGAGCGTCCTTATCTTTTGTCTCAAGGTAATACTTGAGCAGAGAATTGGCAAGAGATATATTTTGTCCGCACCAACCAAGCTCGTACTTGGTAGCGAACCATCTCTTTACATACTGAGTCTCCTGTGCCTTCCACTCAAGTCCGATAGAAAAACCGCAAAAGCCGTCAGGCTCTTCGGTATAGAGGGTCTTTGCGTACGTGATACCGAGTTTCCACAGTTGACGCGAGTCAAATTCGGATGCTATCGGATGAGCGTAATATTCCCATGCAAAGTCATAAAGAGCATGCCAGGAGTGACGGGGCTTTGTCAATTCCGAAGTGAATATGACCGCACGGAAAACAGATCTCGGAGCCATTGTAAAGTAATGTGCCTCCTTCATTCGCTGTTTGCACAAAGCATACGGCGACTCCTCCTCGGGCCATATAAGGCTGTGGCACATACCCGCCTCTGTCGGATACTGGGAAAAAGACATAGCCGTATCAAAGTCACGGTCTGCCATAAGTGCCACTGTATGATCATCGGTCTCAGAGTAGGTACAAGCAGGAATGGATGTACGTGAGTATGAATACACCCAAGGTTTTCCCTCACATTCGTACCCCGAATACTCAACACCCTTTCCCCAGCCGTTGCCGTTATAATTGAGAGCACATATCTGAGTGTAGTTTACACCCGCAAGGACAGTCAGAGACATGTTCATACGGTCTACCGGTACATCTGTCTTTCGTGTCCATCTGAATATCCCATCGGATATCTGCTCGAAGCTATCCTCGCAGCAGGGGCGTGCTTCTATTCTCAACAATGCACACTCTCCGCTGTACAGCGTATGCACGCCGTCTGCAGTAATAATTCTTGTTGTTTCCATTTGATCCTCCAAAAGCATCAGAGTTTTTGATAGTTATTGTTTTTTTACAGTTTATCAAACAAAAAAAACGAAATCAAGAAATTAAAAAAAAGAAGAACATTATGCTAAATAATACAAACAAAATGAAATTTCGCCCCACGCATTCAAGTGTTAAAATACACTTGAGAGCAAGTATATTACCTTCAAAAGGAGGCTGCAGATGAAAAAAGCGATAACATGGCTGTGGCTGTGCTGTACCGTGCTCTTGCCGTTTTTCTCTTGCTCGGATACCGGCAACACAATACCCGGAACACAAATAACATCAGACACGCAATACACATCAGACACACAAAGCACGCCCGGAACACAAATCACGCCCGGCACCGCAGCAGGTCCAAATGAAAAGGAGAATAAGAAAAAAGACATGATAGTATCATATATAGACAAGCTACGCGACCCATTCATACTTGAACATAACGGCAAATACTACGCATACGGAACCGGCTGGCATTGCTACAAAACCATGAGAAGCACCCTCGACGGTACATGGATAGCTCTCGGATGTGTTGTAGAGGCACCTGAAGATGCAAAAAAGGACTATTGGGCACCCGAGGTCTACAGGTATAAAGACGGTTTTTATATGTTTACCACATATTGCTCGGCAAAAAGCAGCCTCAGAGGATGCTCGGTCTTCTTCTCAACTTTGCCCGAGGGGCCTTTTAAAGAAATATCAGACGGACACGTCACCCCCTCCGAGTGGGAGTGTATCGACGGTTCGCTGTATATTGACACAGACGGTCAGCCGTGGATGGTGTTCGTTCATGAATGGACAAGCATGCCTGACAAAATAGGCAGCATTGCTGTAGCAAAAATGTCAGACGACCTGACGCATTTTATATCCGAGCCTATCGAGCTTTTCCGTGCAAATGATGCTCCATGGTCAAATTCGGGAGTTACAGACGGATGCTTTTTGTACAGATGCAAAAGCGGAGAGCTTCTGATGCTGTGGTCGAGCTTTGACAAGTTCGGATACGCTGTCGGGGTTGCCCGCTCGGACAACGGACGTCCCGACGGTGTATGGACAAACGACCCGCAACCGCTGTATTCAAAAAAACTCTATCCCGAGTATGACGGCGGGCATCCTATGCTGTTTACTTCTATAGAAGGGCAGCTGTATATGGCAATACACTCCCCAAACTCCCCTGTAGGAGTAAGAAAAGAACGACCCGTTTTTATTGCTGTCGAGGAAAGCGGCACAGATCTCATTCTGAAAGCAAACGGCTGAGTCCCGGACCAAAGGATCCGCACATTTAGCCGAAATTGCCAAAATCGCGGCTCAAACTCTTGACACGGTACTAAAAAATGTAGTATACTTTTTTTGTGATTATAAATGGGTATTTATAATTTATACAATATTTACATACGGAGGATAAGATCATGAAATTAACGAAAATACTATCTTTGGTCCTTGCACCGGTATTTTGCTTTGGCATGCTCATCAGCTGCGGTGCTAACTACACGCAAAACAACACCGAGTACGTCATAGGAGTATCAGGACCTCTCACAGGCGGTGCGGCTATGTACGGCACTGCTGTTGCCAACTCCGCACAGCTGGCAGTAGATGAGATAAACGCAGCAGGAGGTCTGGGCGGCGTTAAGTTCAAGCTCATTGCAACAGATGATGCAAACGACGCAACAAAGCTATCCACAAACTACTCCTCAATGCTTGAGGGCGGTATGCAGGTATCTCTCGGTACCGTTACCACTACCCCCGGACTTGAGTTCAAAAACCTATCCAAAGACGACAATGTCTTCTTCCTTACTCCCTCAGCATCCGGTGACGATATCACAGGCGGAGGAAACGGCTACCAGATGTGTTTTGCTGACGGTAACCAGGGTAAGGTCGCTGCTCAGTTTGTAAACGAAAACTACAAGGGCAAGACCATCGGTGCTTTCTACAAATCCGACGAGGCTTACTCAAAGGGTATCTATGACCAGTTCAAAACCAACCTCGATTCCTCTGTCAAGGTAGTTGAGACCTCGTTTACAGATGCAAACGCAACCGACTTTTCCACTCAGATAGACACACTCAAGGCATGCAACTTCATCTTCATGCCTATATACTACACCCCAGCGTCTCTGTTCATGACTCAGGCAAAGGACGTAGTTGCTAAGAATACTGTCTACTACGGATGCGACGGATTTGACGGCATCGACAACATTGAGGGCTTTGATATCAAGGCTATCCCTCAGGAGATCACCATGCTCTCTCACTTCAACTCCAAGGCTACCGACGGCATGGCAAAGGAATTCATTGATAAATACGTAGCCAAGTACGGTGCAGACACTCTCAACCAGTTCGGTGCTTCTGCCTACGACTGCGTATACGCTATCTACTACGCAATGAAGGAATGCATCGACTCCGGAAAGCAGATCCCTGTGACCATCAGTGCATCGGATCTGTGTAACATTCTCAAAGAAAAGTTCGCAGGCGGCTACACTCTCGAAAAGGGCGTGACCGGTGAGAACATCACATGGGAAACTAACGGAACAGTCAATAAGGGAGCTATCAAGTACGTTATCAAAGCGGCAAACTGATCTTTGCTCTCGGCATCCCTGCAACCGATCATACGATTACAGCATATGCCGGCACAACAGCCGGCATATGCAGTTTTCGATTTAGGAGAGTATCTTTGCTCGGCAAAGATAAGGTGTATATATGGAACTAGTATTATCAACGGTCGTAAACGGCCTGAGCCTCGGCGGTATCTATGCCATGATCGCCCTAGGGTATACCATGGTATACGGAATTGCCAAAATGCTCAACTTTGCTCATGGTGACATCATCATGGTAGGAGCGTATGCCATATATGTATTCATGGCTATGCAAAATCCCCTGCTCGCGATCCTTCTCTCTGTAGTATTCTGCCTGATCCTCGGCATTACTATCGAGAGAATCGCATACAGACCGCTGCGTGGAGCATCTCCTCTGGCGGTACTTATCACAGCTATCGGTGTCAGCTACCTGCTGCAGAGTATCGCTCAGATCATATTCGGCTCTGCCACAAAAATGGTCACTGTATATGACTTCGGCACGGTAACCTTCTTCGGAGTTACGCTGCAGGTCTCTACACTCGTAACGCTCGCGGTCACTGTGGTTGTAATGGTCATACTGACTCTATTTGTCAAACTGACAAGAGTCGGACGTGCCATGATAGCGGTATCCGAGGACCGCGGTGCCGCTCAGCTGATGGGTATTAATGTAAACGGTATCATCACGATCACCTTCGCTATAGGCTCTGCACTGGCGGCAATAGCGGGGCTCTTTTACCTGCTAAAAGCCCCCAGCGTCTCAAGCACACTCGGAGCTATGCCCGGTATAAAGGCATTCACAGCGGCTGTCATAGGAGGTATCGGTTCTATCCCCGGAGCTATGCTCGGAGGACTTTTGCTCGGGTTTGTTGAATGTATCTCGGCGAAGATCACAGTCATAGCACCCTACACCGACGCGATAGAATTTTCGATCCTGATCATTATTCTGCTGGTACGTCCTACGGGCTTTCTCGGCAAGAAACGGAGGGAAAAAGTATGACAAAAATAAAAAAGAACTCCTCCTTCAACTGGCGTCATTACATCAATTACGCGGTCATAGGTATATTTACCGCTGTCTTTGCCGTAATTTCCATGACAGGCGGTCGGATGGACAGTTCCCTTTTGTTTCTTCTGGAAAAAATTGCTATCAGCATTATATTGGCAGTATCTCTGAGCATCGTTGTCGGATTTCTCGGAGAACTGTCGCTCGGACATGCAGGATTTATGTGTGTTGGTGCTTATATCAGCGGAAAGCTTGCCTGCATTCTTGAGCCTTCTCTCGGCAACAGTGCGACAAACCTCATCATCTGCCTGGCGGTAGGCGGCATAGTGGCGGCGGTATGCGGAGTTGTCATCGGAATACCCGCACTTCGTCTTCGCGGAGACTATCTGGCTATAGTTACGCTTGCATTCGGCGAGATAGTACGTTCGCTCTTCCAGAATTCATCTGACCAGACCTTTGGCGGTACGATCGGTCTTGAGACTCCGAGATACAACAAGCAGTACCTGTTCATCTTTGCATTTTTGATGGTGCTGCTCACGCTCATGATAGTGCAGAACTTCATCCGAAGCAAGCACGGCCGTGCTGTCACCGCTATCAGAGACAACGAGATCGCCGCACGTGCCTGCGGTATCAATGTCACAAAATATAAACTGCTCGCTTTTACTATATCTGCATTTTTTGCGGGAATAGCGGGAGTGCTATACAGTTTTTCAAACTACAGAGTTCAGAGTATTACCTTCGGCTACAACTATTCTATCGAGATCCTCGTCATGGTCGTTCTCGGAGGAATGGGAAACATCAACGGTGCCATCATATCTGCCGCACTGATCACCTTCCTTGATACCAAACTCGCAACCGTGCTGACAGGAGATCTCGCAGTACTGCAAAATCTCGTCTACGCACTTGTCCTCATAATCATCGTAATATACAACAACGCCCCCAAGCTAAAGAGCTTCCGTGACAGGTACAATCTCTCTGCACTTACAAGAAAGCTGACAAATCCCAAGCACAACCCATCAAGTGTAAAGGATGACACTGCAAAGTGGGATGTCGTGCCGACAAAAATAGAGATGAACGAGATCCTGTCCATTGATGTCAAAGTGCAAAAGACAGGCAGTGACAAACCGAAGGGAGGAAATAAGTAATGGCTGACTATATCCTCGAAACAAAAGATCTCGGAATATCCTTCGGAGGGCTCAAGGCGGCTCAAAATGTAAACATCCGCATAAAGAAAAATCAGATATACGGTCTGATAGGACCCAACGGTGCAGGAAAAACAACGATATTCAATCTGCTCACAGGGGTATACAAACCTACTACCGGCACATTCTTTCTTGACGGAGAGGAACTGCGTGGACTGTCTCAGGATGCAATAAACCACAAGGGGATCGCACGTACATTCCAGAACATACGACTGTTCAACAACATGAGCGTCATACGAAACGTAATGGTCGGACTTCACAACCAAAGTGAATACAAATGCAGTGTGTGGGAGAGCTTTTTCCGTCTGCCGAGGCACTTTTCCTCAGAAAAGCAGATGCGAGACAGAGCAAAGGAGCTGCTTGCCATTTTCGATCTCGAGGAGGAGAGAAACAGTCTCTCATGCAACCTGCCCTACGGAAAACAGCGTAAGCTCGAAATAGCCCGTGCCCTGGCTACAGGTCCGAAGCTTCTGCTCCTTGACGAGCCTGCCGCGGGAATGAATCCTCACGAGACAGAAGATCTGGAAAAGACCATTCGTTCGATCCGCGACAATTTTGATATGACTATACTGCTCATAGAGCATGATATGAAGTTCGTAGCGGGACTCTGCGATGAAGTGACCGTACTCAACTTCGGAACTGTGCTGGCTGAGGGAGAGACACGTGCGGCACTACGCGATCCTGAGGTCGTCCGTGCGTATATCGGAGGTTAAAATATGGCATTATTGGAAGTCAGAGACCTTGAGGTCTATTACGGCGTTATATGTGCTCTCAAAGGCATCAGCTTTGATGTAAACGAAGGAGAGATCGTCACGCTCATAGGAGCAAACGGAGCGGGAAAGACCACCACCATGCAGAGCACGGTCGGACTTATCCCGAAAAAGAGCGGAAGCGTTATCTTTGACGGTAATGACATCTCACATACGCCATGTCACAAGATCGTACACCTAGGCATGACACAGGTGCCCGAGGGTAGAAGAATATTCGGTGAGCTGACAGTATATGAAAACCTGCTGATGGGAGCGTATTCGATCAAAGATACAGCCGCTGCTTTTAAAAATGACATAGAGGCTGTATACACGCGTTTCCCGCGTCTGGCAGAAAGAAAGAACCAGATCGCCGGAACGCTCTCGGGAGGAGAGCAGCAGATGCTGGCAATGGGGCGTGCTATTATGAGCCACCCCAAGCTTCTCATGCTCGACGAGCCGTCGATGGGACTCTCGCCGCTTTTGGTAGATCAGGTGTTTGATATCATCCGCGATATCAACCGCGACGGTACTACCATTCTTCTGGTAGAGCAAAACGCCGGAAAGTCCCTGGCAATTTCCGACCGTGCATACGTACTGGAAAACGGCAGTATCGTTCTCAGCGGCACAGGGGCTGAGCTTGCCGCGAGTGAAACAGTACAAAAGGCATACCTCGGCGGCTGACCGAAGAAAAGCAGTGTCTTTTTGCTTTTGCCCGTTGTATAACATATAACATGTATAACATATAACAAAAGAAAAAAGAGCTTTGCCCGCATCGACTGCGATGTATGGCGAAGCTCCTTTTTTGTTTTTTTTATGATAGCCGGGCAGAGCAATGCCGAAGTTCGGTTGATCTGCCTTTGATGGATCTATCTATGTCCGATCTGCGTTATTTTGATATATTCACTCGGTGACATTCCTCTGTCCTTCAGAAACGCACGGTTGAAGGTACGTATCGAACAAAAACCTGAGCCGAATGCCGCCTCGGTCACACTCTCTCCGTCATCAAGACGCGAGCATGCCTCTCGGATCCTCAGCTGATTGATGAAATCGTTAAATCCGACCTTGAGTTTGGCTGAGAAAAGATGCGATATATGGTGGCGGCTGATATAAAGCTCCCGTGAGAGCACCTCAAGCGTCAGAGGGGAACGGAAATTCGCCATGCAATAGTCGATTATCCTCCTCTCCGTAGACGGATCGGATGACGGTGCATCTATCAGTTCAAGCGAGCTGAGAATGCCGCAAAGAAGCACCGCGAAATATCCGCGTGTTATCTGTCTCTCGTAAAAGCCGCCTTTTTGATTGTGTAAATATATCTGTCTGATCGTATCAAAAAGCTGCTCTGTTCTGTCGGAGGCTCTAAGCACAGGATATAAAGGGAGTTTGGTATCGAATATTGCTGACAGTGCAGCACAAATGTCACCCGGAAACAGAAAAGTATAACAGCGGATGTTCTCCTCGTTTGAATACGAATGGATCCTGCCGGGAAACGCAATAAAGATATCTCCCGCACCGAGCTTGTATTCGACAAAATCAACAGATGCACAGCAGCTGCCGCTGTCTACTGCAACAATCTCTACCGTATCATGAAAATGCGGAGGAAAGTCCACAAAATCTCTATACCAGGTAAGCACACGACCTGTTTTTTCACTTTCATAGGTTATCGGCATGAGCACCTCCGTGCTAATCGCAACATTTGTCCAATGAAGTTTCACTTTTTGACTTGTATTATACCACGGAATTGGTATAATGTAAATAGAAAACATAACTATATATTGCCGATTTTTTTGTTAAATGTAACATCTGAATATCACCGGCATAATCACGAAGGAGGTCAAAAATGACCGATATCTCAAAGAATGCATTTGAGTTTATTGGTGCTGACGGAGCTCACGTCTGCACACTGTCGGCTCCGATATGTGAGTTCAACGGTAAAGAACAGCAACTGACCCTGCTCGAAATATCCGAGGGTGAGGCTAAATATGAATGTTTTGGCATGAATGCCCTGGACAAACTTACCGATATGGGCGATGGGCTGTATCTTCTCCACCGTTCTCTGACAAACACCAGCCGCTGCACCCGTACCTTCAAGATGATAACCGAGCTTGTATGTTCGTTTTCCGCATCGAAGTATACAGTGCCCTGCGTCTGCTATAACGGAAACGAACGCTCCGGAGGAAAAGAGCAGAGAGGGACCGAGCTTGACGGTGAGCTGTGGATATATGCCTATGACAGAACAGGCATTCCCGCATGCACCATAGCCGAGGACGAGCACACTGTTACTGCCCTGTTCGCTTCCGAATGCACGGAAAGCTCGCTTCGCTGTTCCTGTGCCTTCAAGCAAGGTGACAGACGCGTAATGTCCCACAGAATATACTATCCTGTCACAGAAGCACCGTATACATACGCTGACCATGATATCATGGCTCCGCGTTATGACGAATACATCACGCTTCTGCCCGGCGGCAGCTTTGAAGCGTACTGTTACATATTCACAGGAGTTCCTAAGTGGAAAAACTACGGCACAGCGACCGTGCTCGACACGGCACTTGGGCTGTATAACAACCTGCGTGCTCCTTCCCTGTCGCCTGAGCAGGCATGGGAGTGCTCTATCGCGTGGTCGGACTTTCTTTTGTGTGATTATCACGGAGCAAAGATGTTCCGCAATGTATTTCGCCATTCGAAAACAGATGACGGACTGTACACCCCATACGAGATATTTGAGGCAGGGTGGTCAGGACAATGCATGCAGCAGGCAAGGATGTTCATACTTGAGTACAAACGCACAGGTATAAAAAGATATCTGGATGACGCACTCAGCTGCCTTGATGCATGGATAAAAACCCAAAAGGACTGTGGACTCTTCCCGACAAATTACGCCCGTCACATAAACGGCAAATACCTCCCAAATGACGTATGCAACTACTCATGGGGAGCGATCGAGACCGTTCGTGCATACAAGATCCTGAAAGATCTCGGAATTGACCGTCCCGAATATGTCAGCTTTGCCCGCCGTATACTGGACTTTCTTATCTCACAGTATACAGACGAAGGGGGCTTTGGGCTTACTTACACAGTATTCGGTGAAAAGGTCTCTGACGGAGGCTCTATCGGAGGATTTACCTGCATGGCTCTTGTGGAGTTCTACAAGCTCACAAAAGAGCAAAAATACCTTGAAATGGCACAGCGGTCATTTGACATGTACTTCACACGGGATCTGGACGATTTTATCTGTACTGCCGGAGCTATCGACTGTGCCTGCATAGACAAGGAGACGGCATATCCGTTTATCTACACGGCACTTGAGCTATTTGAGATCACAAAATCAGAGCTGTATCTCGAGAGAGCTCAAAAAGCGGCATATTACTTCTTCTCATGGGCATATCACTATGATGCACTGTATCCGGATGACTGCGATTTTGCCAAGTACGGTTACTACACCTCCGGAGGAACCGCAGTATCCACACAGCATCCTGCAATAGATGTATGGGGAGAGATAGCAGTTCCCGACTTTATCAAAATAGCAAGATATACAGGGGATGACCGCTGGATCAAACGTGCCAAGATGATGTGGAACAATGCCATCCTCTGTATCACAACAGACAGAGACGGAGACGTCAAACTCGGTCATAGACGTCCGTTCGGTGCCCAAAGCGAGGCATTCTTCCAATGCAGATGGACCAGAAGCTACCGTCCTCACTGCGAGGAGCGTGGACACATAAATGACATGTTCGTAGGATGGGTCAGTGCATACAGACTCTCGGCACTTGAAAGAATAAGATATGTCTGCCCTGAGGGTGCGGATATTCTCAGATAAAAAGCAACCGTCCTCTGTACCCTCACATTATGCTAAATTACCAACAAAAAGCTAAGCCGCATATCCCATGCTGCTCTGTTTTTCGAAAAAGGAAGCATTTATTCGCACAGGCAAGGACAAACCACCCGGGATACAACCTGTTTGCCCCAACATTATGCATACAAAAAACAACAAGTTGCACTTCAATTTTACCCTCGATGGTGATATCATATCTATGTAAATGTATTCACGGCTCATGCCGTCATATATTGATTTAAGGAGGAAAAAAAATGAAAAACATCACAAAAATGCTGTGTTTGGCTCTCTGCCTCATCATGCTCGTACCCATGGTAGTAGCATGCGGCAACAACACCGCCGACACAGTTGATCTCGGAGGCTCCGGCAGCAACACCACAGGCGGCGTTGTTATCGGCGGAGAGGACGATCAGACCCCCGGTCACACTGACAGCTATACCCCCTCGGGTACAAAGTATGACGGTGCTGACTTCATCGTTCTTGTATCAAACAAGGCAGCTAGCGTACTCAACATGTTTGAGTTCAAGGAAGAAGACCCCACACTGATCGACAGTGCTATCCAGAGAAAGAATGCAGCGGTAATTCAGGACTATGATGTTGCTTTCTCAACTGTTCTCGATTCAGGAAACAACAACACAGCCGCTCAGAAGATGAATCAGGCTTACAGCTCCGGAACTGTAGAGTACCATCTCTCATACATAGACTCCTACAGCGTCGTCGGACTGGCAGCTCAGGGCACTCTCTACAATCTCTCAAAGGTACCCGGCATCAACCTCAACAACAGCTGGTGGGACCAGAGAGCTAACACCGACCTCAAGATCAATGATCAGATCTATTTCACCACCGGTGACATTGACGTTTGGGATGACATGCAGCAGTTCATCATGATGTTCAACCGTTCGCTGTTTTCTCAGAAGATCACAAAGTACTCTGTTGATGACTTCTATGCTTTGGTTGAAGACGGCAAGTGGACCTACGATGAGTTCTATGAGCTCGGCAAGGGTATCTCGAACGACCTCAACGGAGACGACAAGATGGACGACTCGGATATTTACGGTATGATCACATGGGATGATACCATCTACTCCGTATTCTCCTCTACCGGCTCTAAGGTAGTAAATAACGATAACAACACCCTCACCCTCGGCATGATAGGCGATGAGCGTTCTATCGACTGCATGACCAAGTACACCGAGTGGACTGAGCAGAATGCTTACAACTACTCCAGAGACGGCGGCGGTTCTAAGGCTATCAAGATCTTCCAGGAAGACAGAGCACTGTTCTTCATGGGCAGACTTCAGTCTCTTGACCACTACAGAGACATGGAGAGCGACTTCGGTGTTGTTCCCGTTCCTAAGTACAAAGCAGAGGATGAGTACTATGTAACAGTATCTCCCTACCACATGTCTCTTGTCTGCACACTTGCTCTTGAAGAGGGCATCGCAATGAGAGGCGACATCATCGAGTCTTGTGCTTACTGGGG
>JAZNOK010000018.1:0-15593 GCA_045580775.1 Eubacteriales bacterium | reverse complement strand
CAATCCGTGCTAAAATATATGGAAACAATAAAAAAGAAATAATGCTGCTATAGAGGTGTAAAAATGAAAATTATTCTTCGGCTGTCAAAAGAAGCCGTAAGATACAAGGGTTATTACATATTGGCAATACTATCGACCCTGTGTCTGACTATGGTAAACCTGATAGCACCGCGAGTTCTGTCATACGCTACCGCACTCATCGGAGAAGGTGCATCAGAGCAAAGTATGCCTCTGATACTGTGGTTGGGTATGGGTCTTTTCGGGCTGTATCTATGCAGAGTGCTGTTTCGGTTTTTGTCTAATTATCTCGCACACAAGGCGGCTCACAACCTCGTGGGGGATGTCAGATGCAAAACCTACGAAAAAGTTCAATCTCTGGATCTTTCCTTTTTTCATGATAAGCAAACAGGCGATCTTCTCAGTAGGATAATCACCGATACAAGAGACTTTGAGCTGCTTTACGCTCACATCATACCTGACATGGTCACAAATCTTGTGACATTTGCGGGAGTGCTGGTCATTCTTCTGTCTATCAACGCAAAGCTGGCACTTATCACCTGTGCTCCGATACCGCTCATTCTGCTGATGGGAATGTTCTTTATCAAAAAGATACGCCCGCTGTTCCGCACTGCACAAAAAAAGCAGGGTGAGCTATCCGGCAAGATCCAAGACAATCTGTCAGGAGTGCACGAGATACAATCCTTCGGTCGGGAGGACTATGAAAAAGGCAACGTCCGCAAGGTAAGCTCCGAGCACATTGGACTTGTTCTGCACGCACTGAAAAAAAGTGCTCTCTTTCACCCGGGTGTAGAGTTTATTTCTTCTCTGGGCACGGTACTTGTCGTATGCTTCGGCGGTATCATGGCGGCAAAAGAGGGACTCAACACAGAAGACGTACTCAGCTTTGTTCTCTATCTCAGTCTCTTTTATGCTCCGATATCGGGACTGGCTACCATGCTCGAAAATCTCCAGCAGGCTATGGCAAGTGCCGAACGTGTAATGAGCATAATCGACACAGACACAAAAATTAAAGAAGTCCCTTCCCCAAAAAAACTCGGGCAGGCAAAAGGAAATGTCACGTTCGAGAATGTCAGCTTTGCATACGGAGATGGGGAGGACGTGTTGCGTAATATATCCTTTTCGGCTGATGCAGGAATGACTGTAGCACTGGTAGGTCCGACAGGAGTGGGAAAAACTACGCTTACTCAGCTTATTTCCCGTTTCTACGATCCTACGGAGGGGCGTATTCTGATCGACGGAACCGATATAAAGGATGTTTCTCTATCCGAGCTGAGGCAAAACATCTCTCCTGTACTGCAGGATACTTTCCTGTTCAACGGAACAATAGAAGAAAACATAGCATACGCAAGGCCATCAGCTACGCATGACGAAATAGAGCATGCGGCAATGGCAGCAAATATCCATGAGGACATACTCGGCATGCCGCTCGGTTATAATACTGTCGTAGGAGAGCGTGGTCTGCGTCTGTCGGGAGGACAAAAGCAACGAGTTGCGATCGCACGTGCCATCCTCAGACGCTCTCCAATCATCATCCTGGATGAAGCTACAGCTTCCGTAGATGTGGAAACGGAACAGCAGATACAAAAGGCAATCAGCTCTATCAGCGGAAAGCACACAATATTCGCTATCGCTCACAGACTCTCTACAATAAGAGGGGCGGATATGATACTCGTTATATCCGAAGGCAGAATAGCAGAATGCGGAAATCACGACGAGCTTGTAGCTTTGGGTGGAATATATGCCAGAATGTACAAAATTCAGTCAGCCGGAAAATAACAAAACGGCGTCGGCATACCTATCCGGGTTGACTCTTATCAAAGTTATATTGCTGTGTACCTGATCAGCTCAACTTCATATCGCAAAAATAGTTTTCCCCCGCACATCATTATCAGATGTGCGGGGGAAATGCTTCTTTTGTTTACTCTTTATACTTCAGTTTCTCCGGGGTCCAATCAGAAAGAACCGTACACATGTCAAGTGCCGATCTTCGTGCAGAGACGAGATCATGGTCCAGGTAGTTTCCGCATTCTTTACGTTTGTTTCCGGGTATCTCTCCGTCAAATTGAGAAATGAACCTAAACACATCACGTACCAAACCAATCGACTCATTGTGCGACACATTATCTCTCATTATCATATAAAACCCTGTACGGCATCCCATAGGCCCTACATATATCACACTATCCGTATACTGTGAATTTCTCGCATAGGTAGCGAACAAATGCTCTATAGTATGAGCTTCGCTCGCACTGAGATAATCACCTGCATTCGGTATCTTCATTCTTATATCGTAGGTAATGCAGTCTCCGTCTATACGGGAGATGTACATACCCTTTGTCAGTTTATCATGATCCACAGTAAAGCTCGCGATCTTCTTCATATCGACACCTCGCTTCAGTCAAACATTGTTGTAGAAAGATATCTTTCACCTGTATCGGGAAGCAGTGCTACTATGACCTTTCCTCGGTTTTCTTCCCTTTTTGCCAGCTCACATGCTGCATACACGCACGCACCTGAACTTATTCCGACAAGGATACCTTCTGTACGTGCTATCTCTTTGCCCGTTTGATATGCATCATCATCCCCGACACAAATGACTTCGTCATACACTGATCTATCCAGAGTATCCGGAACAAACCCTGCACCGATGCCCTGTATCTTGTGTGCTCCTGCCTTTCCGCCTGAAAGGACAGGCGAGCCCGCAGGCTCAACCGCGACTATCTTTATATTCGGGTCTTGTGCCTTTAGATAAGCACCCGTACCGGACACGGTGCCGCCTGTACCTGCACAAGCAACAAATATATCGACCTTGCCTTCTGTATCACGCCATATCTCAGGTCCTGTAGTTTTTCTATGAGCGTTTGGGTTTGACATATTCACAAACTGCCCGCAAAGATAGCTGTTCGGGGTGTTCTCTGCTATCTTCTCAGCACGCTCGATCGCTCCTTTCATTCCATTCGCTCCGTCTGTGAGCACGATCTGTGCACCATAGGCGGCAAGGAGCTTTTGCCTCTCAACACTCATAGTATCAGGCATGGTTAAAATAACCTTATATCCCTTTGATGCAGCGACAGAGGCTAGTCCTATACCTGTATTTCCACTGGTAGGCTCGATTATTACAGAGCCTTCTCTGAGAAGCCCCTCTTTTTCCGCATTCTCTATCATCTCTTTTGCTATTCTGTCCTTGGCACTTCCTGCAGGATTGAAAAACTCAAGCTTTGCCAACACGGTAGCGTCTATATTGTGGTTTTTTTCGTAATTTGACAGCTCCATCAGAGGTGTTTCTCCGATGAGTTCACACACATTCTTATATATTTTCATCCTTTTCACCTCGCATGATATTCTACCATAACAACTTCAAAAAGTAAAGAGACTCTCATTCGAAAGTCTCTTTTACACTAAAATAAACTGTTATCTCTTCTTGGATATAGCTTCCTTTGCCTTTGCGGCTATATTCTCTGCTGTGTATCCGTAATACTCCAACAAACGGTCAGCAGAGGCACTTCTGCCGTATTCATCATTCATTCCCATACGGATAACAGGAACCGGGCATTCCTCGGATATTACCTCGCACACAGCAGAGCCGAGTCCTCCGATGATGTTGTGCTCCTCTACCGTTACAACTGCACCTGTTTCACGTGCCGCACTTACGATAATATCACGGTCGATCGGCTTTATGGTATGAATATTGATAACGCGTGCCGATATGCCATCATCTGCAAGAAGCTTTGCCGCTTCGAGAGAGAGGTGAACTGTAATACCTGTCGCGATGATAGTAACATCACTACCTTCCGCCATGGTAACACCGCGTCCTATCTCAAATGAATACTCAGAAGCATCATTGATGACAGGAATATTTGCTCTGCCGAATCTAAGATATACAGGTCCTACATACTTTGCCGCTGCAATAACAGCCGCTCTCGCCTCTACGGCATCAGAGGGATTGATGACGACCATTCCGGGGATAGTACGCATGAGAGCAATATCCTCGTTACACTGATGTGTAGCTCCGTCCTCTCCAACGGTGCATCCCGCATGCGTCGCACCGATCTTTACGTTGAGGTGGGGGTAGCCTATTATGTTTCTCACCTGCTCAAAAGCTCTGCCTGCTGCAAACATAGCAAAACTGGAAGCAAACGGTATCTTTCCGCAGGATGCCAGTCCTGCCGCAACACCCATCATGTTGCCCTCAGCAATTCCGCAATCTATAAATCTGTCGGGATGTGCCTTTTTAAATATTTCTGTCTTGGTAGCCGCCGCAAGGTCAGCATCCAAAACTACAAGTTCGGGAAACTGCTCTGCTATCTCGCACAACGTCTCGCCATACGCCTGTCTGGTTGCTTTCTTTTCTGACATTACAGTCCCTCCCTTTCCATATACTCTTTTATCTCCGATACAGCCTGTGCATACTCGTCAGCATTCGGTGCCTTTCCATGCCATCCGCACTGTCCTTCCATGAACGAAACGCCCTTGCCCTTGATGGAATTTGCTATAATTACACTCGGCTTTTCGTTCTTCGCTTCACGTGCTGATGTAAATGCCGCCTCTATCGAATCAAAGTCATGTGCATCAGCGTAAAATACATTCCAGCCGAAAGCACGGAACTTTTCATCATGAGGCATAGGATTCATGACCTCAGTAATCTTGCCGTCTATCTGCAGACCGTTGAGATCGAGCACAACACAGAGGTTATCGAGCTTATAATGAGCGGCAAACATAGCAGCCTCCCATACCTGCCCCTCCTCACTCTCTCCGTCGCCTACTATAGCGTATGTGCGATATCCCTTGCCGCTCAGCTTCGCTGAAAGAGCCATTCCGCAAGCAGCCGAAATGCCAAGTCCGAGAGATCCGGTGGACATATCTACACCTGGTGTATGTTTCATATCCGGATGCCCCTGAAGATAGCTGTCGAGCTTTCTGAGAGTAGAGAGATCTTCTGTGGGAATGTAGCCTTTTTGTGCGAGCACGGAATAATATACAGGTGCCGCATGGCCCTTTGACAGAACAAATCTGTCACGGTCCGGATCCTTTGGAGCTTTGGGATCGACATTCATCTCACAAAAATAAAGGTAGGTCATCACATCAGCCGCGGATAGCGAGCCGCCCGGGTGACCGCTGCCCGCATTGTAGGTTCCCTCGAGAATACCGAGTCTGACCTGAGCGGCAGTCTTCATGAGCATTTTTTTCTGTTCACAGTTCATTTGTAAGTCCTTTCGCTAAAACATAAATACATTTTTGTTATGCACATAGTTTTGCATTGTATTTTCTAACTTCTATTATAACCGTAAACTTACTCCAAGTCAAATGCTTTGTTCTATTTTTTTCATCTCTTTGTCAATTTTTCTGCACAATTCGCCATTTATTTCGCTCATGGGCAATCTGAGGGAGTTTTCGCACAGACCGAGTGTGCTCAGTGCATACTTGACAGGAGCGGGATTTGTCTGTTCAAACAACAATGAAATCATATCACAAACACGTGAGTAGATATCTCTCGCTTCTTTCATTTGCCCCCTAGAACATAGCTCGTATATGGACTTTACCTGCTCAGGATAAATGTTCGACAGTACGCTTATCACACCATCGGCACCGACACTAAACGACGCGAGAAGCTCCGCGTCGTTTCCTGTATACAGAGAAAAACGCCCGCCGAATTTCAGCTTGTTCTCCAATATTCTGTCTGATCCCGCACACTCCTTCACTCCTGCCAACATCGGCTCATCGTAAAGCCGCCCGAGAATATCCGATCTGACGTCAATACCGGTCCTTGACGGAATGTTATACAGTATTACAGGCACGCCTATAGAGCATATCTCCCTATAGCAGCGAACAACTCCGTCCCATGTACCTTTGTTGTAATACGGCGTCACACACAAAAGGGCATCTGCCCCTGCATCTGCCGCCGCATAAGACATCTGCATGCTCTTTTCATGCGAGTTTGAAGCTGTACCGCATATTACATCCGCTCTGCCGCCAACCTCCCTAACTGCAAATCTGAACAGGTCGCTTTTTTCCTTTTCAGAGAGAGTCGGAGCTTCTCCTGTAGTCCCTGAAAAAACCAAAGCGTCAATATTCGCATCCAACTGTCTGTGTATCATCACCTCAAGTGAGCAATAGTCAATTGTACCGTCTTTGAAGGGAGTTACAAGTGCAGTAGCCACTCCCTGAAAAACCTTGCCTTTCATTTCTGCCTCCTGTGTTCGTTTATATTATAAAAAAACTTGAAAAAATCTTCCGAGTATTATATAATATGTTGTTGGGATGTATTTCGTCCTTAACACAGTATTGATATTATCAGGAAAGAGAACCGAGTATGATAGAAAATATTAGAACAGAGACCGATCTGTTGACACGTGACTTTTTTTATGATCTTCCGGAAGAGCTGATAGCTCAGCATCCCGCCGCTCAACGCGACAGATCAAGACTGATGTGTCTCGACTCGAAAACACATCAGATAGAACACCGCATTTTTTCGGATATTACAGATTACATTCGCAGTGAAGATGTACTCGTCATAAACGACTCGAGAGTTATCCCTGCCAGACTCATAGGCAATGCCGAAGGATCTCCGCAAAAAAGCATTGAGCTTCTCTTGCTGAAACAGACTTCGGAGCCTGACACTTGGGAGTGTCTCACACGACCCGGAAAGAGAGCCAAGGTAGGCAGACGGTTTGAGTTCGGAGGCGGGCGGCTTAAAGCTGAAGTTGTAGCAATTGTAGAGGAAGGAAACCGCACGGTACACTTTGAATACTCAGAGGAAGATGAGTTTTTTGCTCTGCTCGACGAGATAGGTGCTATGCCTCTGCCGCCTTATATACATTCTACAGACACTTCAAACGATCGTTATCAGACAGTTTATGCAAACGAAAGAGGAAGTGCCGCAGCTCCGACCGCAGGCCTTCATTTCACAGTTGAACTGCTCAACAAATTAAAAGCTCAGGGCACAGCTATAGTCCCTGTAATGCTGCATGTGGGGCTTGGGACATTCCGCCCTGTAAAGGCAGATAAGATAACCGACCATGTCATGCACGCAGAAACCATCACGATAACAAAAGAAGCGGCTGACATAATTAACGAAAGAAAAGCAAAAGGCGGCAGACTTATATGTGTAGGCACGACATCGTGCAGGACAATTGAGTCAGCAGCAGATGAAAACGGCATTATTCATCCTGTATCCACTCAGACAAAGATCTTTATCTATCCCGGATACAAATTCAAGGCTATGGATGCACTGATCACAAACTTCCATCTACCGGAGTCTTCCCTGCTAATGCTGGTCTCTGCCTTTGCCGGTAAAGAGTTTGTCATGGATGCGTACAAGCAGGCAGTCGATGAAAAATACAGGTTTTTCTCGTTCGGAGATGCAATGCTCATTCAATAAAAGATTTATTGAATGAGCAGATAAGAGATAAGAGAGAAAAGATAAGAGAAAATGAGGCTTTTTGCCAAAGCAAAAAGCAACCATTTCTGTTCACTCTTCACTTTTATCTTTTCACTCATCGAAGTTTTGCATCTTATATGCTATAAACTTCGATGACGCGATGCTGATTGTATAATTACTGTCAAAAGAAATATAGATAAGAGAAGAGGAAATAACATGGGAGTGATACTCGGAGTTGACTACGGAGACAAAAGAACAGGCATTGCACGTTCGGATGCAAGTGAATTTTTGGCTTCGGGAATAGGCTACATCTCACCCGGCGGAATGAAAAGCACCGCCATGGAGGTTGCCCGCATCTCTGACGAGAATAAATGCGAGAAAATTGTAATAGGACTGCCAAAAAATATGGACGGCACCGAAGGATGGAGAGCTGAGACTGTACGTGCATTTGCTCAAATACTCGGAGAGCTTGTAGAGTGCGAGATCATCCTCTATGATGAAAGACTTTCTACCATGCAGGCTCACAGAATGCTTTCTATTACCGATATAAAAAGCAAAAAAAGAAAACAGGTCATAGACACTCTGAGTGCTCAGATCATTCTTCAGAATTACCTCGACAGCAAAAGATAAGCTGTGAATATTTGATAATAATTCAATTATTCTTTTTGTAAATGTCATAAAACCGTCACATTGAAAGAATATACTGTAGTCATAAAACGAATACTTGTAAAGCACAGCATTTCGTCGAAAGGAGAAGCAATATGTCTGAATATAATATCAACAACAATCATACAAACGATCCTGACTCTGAAAACGAACAGACAAAAAACAACGACAACCTCACAGACAAGGTATATGATGCCGCACCCCAACAGCAAGAGAGCCATGCAAATATGCAAGGTGCAAATGAGCAAGAACCAAACGAGCAGTCACCGGCACAGCACCCATATGTACAGGGACAGTTTTCTGAGTATTCTCAGCAAAACACTTCAACATCTTACTCATCCCCGTACTCACCCCAACATTCTAACACACAGTCTCATCCCTACTCTGAGCCTTATTACAGACAGGTAAACAACACTACCGGAGCAAGCTACACGTTCTCAAACGACCCATCATTCGGTGCGAATATAAATAATGTATCCGAAAAGAAGAAAAAGAAAAAAAGCTCCGGAGTATTCAAAAGCATTGCTATCGTTCTGTGCTGCGTGATACTTGCAGGCGGATTTGGCTTTGGCGGGGCGTTCCTTTACGGCTACATGTTCGGCAATCCGGGTACACCGTCGCAGAATAACACAAACAACTCTCAGGACACAGAGCAAAGCACCCCTGATACCTTCCCTGACGAAAACAGAGCACCGGTAAACATAAACAAGGTGGAAGGTTCTACAACAGCTAATACCACAATGACAGATGTGATCTCTGCTGTCAGAGATACCGTAGTCGAGATAGTAACCGAAAACATCCAGGAGTCGCAGTTTTACGGTCAGTATGTCACAAGCGGTGCAGGATCCGGCGTCATCATAAATGGAAACGGATACATCGTGACAAACAACCATGTTGTAGACGGTGCGAACACTATCTATGTACGTACCACCGATGAAAAGGAATATAAGGCTGTTCTCGTAGGAGCTGACGAAGAATCAGACGTTGCTGTAATAAAAATTGATGCAACAGGGCTCAAGGCAGCTACCCTGGGCGACAGCTCAGCCATAAAGCTCGGAGAAGATGTAATAGCGATAGGAAATCCCCTCGGGTCTCTCGGAGGTACTGTAACAAACGGTATCATCAGTGCACTCGACCGTGAGGTCACTATAGACGGACAAAAAATGGTTCTGCTGCAGACTAATGCCGCTGTAAACCCCGGAAACTCCGGCGGCGGTCTGTTTAACATGGCAGGGGAGCTCATTGGAGTAGTAAACGCAAAGTCCTCCTCTTCTTCATCCGGCACTACCATTGAGGGACTTGGTTTTGCTATACCGATAAACCACGCATTTGACGTTTCCTCACAGCTGATTGAATACGGCTACGTAAAGGGCAAGGTCAGCCTCGGTATTTCGGTATACTCATACGAAAGAGACATGGTGTACAAACAGGGCTTCACCTACTACACCATCAAGGCTGGCGTTTATGTTGAAGATCCCGGCAAAAACACAGAATTGCAAAAAGACGACAGATTTATATCAATAGACGGAACCGAAGTGTCTGCCACCACGGATATCAAAGAGATCCTGGCAGCACACAAGGTGGGCGACACAATAAAAGCAACTGTTGCAAGAACGCAGGACAACAAGGAAGTTCACATCGAAGTTACTCTCAAGTGCTTCGAGTATGTTCCTGCTTCAAACAACTGACACAGCACGCACGGTGCGAAAAACAGAGCATTGGTTTTTCGCACCGCTTTGCAATTTCACTCACAGCTCATACTTTTGAGTCGGAGGCAATATGTACAATATTCTTGTAGTAGATGACGAAGTCAAGATCAGAGAACTGATCAAAAAATACGCCGAATTCGAAGGTCACAAAATTTATGAAGCGGCAGACGGCATTGCAGCACTCGGTATGTGCCGCCAGTATACATTTGATATGATCATAATGGATATAATGATGCCTGAACTTGACGGTTTTTCTGCATGCAGAGAAATTAGAAAGCAGAGTGATGTTCCTATAATCATGCTCTCGGCAAGAGGCGAAGAATATGACAAGATAAACGGCTTTGAGCTTGGTATAGACGACTATGTAGTAAAGCCGTTCTCTCCAAAGGAGCTCATGCTGAGAATAGAAGCTATTCTAAAACGAAGAAACAAGTCCGCACAGTCCGAGCCTGATAGCAGAAATGAAGTATTTGAGATCGAAGGGCTTCGCGTAGACTTTACAGCGAGAATAGTATATATCGACAACCAACCGATAAGCATATCGCCTAAAGAATATGATCTGCTCTTTTACCTTGTCAGAAACAGAAATATTGCCCTCACCAGAGAAAAACTGATCTGTGAGGTATGGGGGTATGATTTCTATGGCGGCGACAGAACGCTTGACACTCATATAAAGCTGCTCCGACACAGCTTGGGTGAATACAGCAAATTTATCGTTACTCTGAGAGGGGTGGGATACCGATTTGATGCACCGAAACCCAACTAAGAAAAGCAAATATATCAAGCGACCTACTCTAAAGTATAAAGCTTTTGCATATTTATGTGCACTGTGTCTGTTTACCGTTGCTCTTCTGTGGGTGTTTCAGATATTTTTGCTGGATGAATTTTATTACCATGTGACAGTAAGTAACATCAAAGACACCGCGATAAGTTACAGGGGTATCGGCGACCAAGAGCTTCAGCAGCATACTGACTTTGCATCCGCTGATCCGGACATAAGCATACTTGTGTGCAATTCAAAAGGAGAGGTACTTGCCCGTTCGAGCGAGCATCCAAACAGTCTGATCCGTCATTTCGGAACCGAAATGCTCAGAGGTATATACAGCAAGGCAAAATCCAACGGAGGGGAATACATACAGGAGTTTGACTTTTCAGATATAGCGATCAAAAAGCCCGATTCCGACAAAAACAAAAATCCTGCCGCAGATGAAGCACTCCCGCAGATTCCTCAGCAAACAACACCCGATACTCTTCCGACGAAACCAACAACGCAAGAACAGTTCCCCTCAGACACACAAAGCTCAGACTCGGTCGCAGCTCAGCGTCTGGTCTACTCAAAGATAGTATCTGCCGATAACGGTGCAGACCGTCTCATACTATTTGACTGTTCTCTCACACCTGTAGGTAATATCAGCGAAACGATCAAAATCCAGCTGAGCATTATCACGCTGTTATGTATTGTCTTTTCTCTGTGTACAGCACTTCTCTTCTCATACAGAGTGTCGGCACCTATCTCGAAAATTAACGAAAAAGCAAAGTTGCTCGGAAAGGGCCAATATGACATCACCTTTGAAGGCGGCGGTTGCAGAGAGATAGATGAACTTTCGAGCACACTGGAATATGCGGCAAAGGAGCTCTCCAAGCTCGAAAAAATGCAAAATGAGCTCATATCAAATATCTCACACGATCTTCGCACACCTCTGACTATGATAGGTGGATATGCAGAAGTAATGCGAGATATACCAGGAGAAAATACCCCTGAGAACGTTCAGGTGATTATCGACGAAACAAAAAGGCTGAGTTCTCTGGTAAACAACCTGCTCGAAATATCAAAGCTGCAAAAAGACGCAAAAGATCTCAAATACGAGAACTTCGATCTGACAGAGCTTGTACGTGAAACGGTCAGCCGTTTTGAAAAATTAAACGAAAACAAAGGATACGCAATTACCCTTGATGCACAGGAAGATGCACACGTCTATGCTGACAAGGAGAAGATTTCCCAAGTTCTGTATAACCTAATCGGAAATGCTATCAATTATACCGGCACAGATAAACAAGTGTATGTAAGGCAAACTACAGCAGACTCGATAGTCATGATAGAAATATGCGACACGGGAGATGGCATTGAACCGGAAAAACTACCTAAGATATGGCAACGCTACTACCGTGCAGACAAGTTCCACAAACGCTCCGAGGTTGGAATGGGGATCGGACTTAGCATAGTAAAAGACATTCTCGATGCACACAATGCCGCATTCGGCGTTACAAGCAAGCTCGGGCACGGTTCTGTATTTTGGTTCAAACTTCACACAACAAAAGATCAATAAATTACGAAAACAGTACAGTTCGGCACACTTCATGTGTCCGGCTGTACTGTTTTTTCTACTCAAAGAATACTTCGATTATTAGTCAAAAACAACGATCCACCATAAAACAATTGTCATAGCAGGCATCACTACGCGTATCAAAGCACGATTTTTATTTCATTCTGAAATGTTTATTGAAAGCGTATATGATCAAAATAGTTTAGTAAAACACATAATTATACATTTCTTCCTTCTATCCAAAATGTGGAAAAGCCGGTCTGTTTTTCCTCAAAATAACAGTTTCAAGTTAAAATCCGCATTGGAATGCGGATTTGCAGATCGAGTTTTTCACATTTTTCACACAGCAAATGTGGAAAACTCCGAATCAATGTTTTGGGTAGTATTATAATAATACTCCATTTCATGTAAAATCTTCCGAATTTGTGTCGAAGTACGCATGCATATTTGAATTTGTGTATGATGATATTTTTATTTAATGATACTAATTGCTGCAGAAAGCGTACATACTAATAACAAATCATATATGCGGGGACACACAATTTGTGTCCCTCGCAGAATTGGAGCAAATCATGAAAAACAAAAATAAAATTCTGACTCTGATACTCTGCTTCACTCTGTTTATAGGAGCTATCTGTTCTTTTTGTTCTTGCAACAATCAGACAAGCTCCGATGGAGGACGGGTATACTATCTGAACTTCAAGCCTGAACAGAACGCCGCATGGATAAAGCTCGCCCAGACCTATAAAGACAAAACCGGAGTAGAGGTAACAGTCCTTACCGCCGCATCAGGAGAGTATGAGGCCACTTTGACAAGTGAGATATCGAAGTCAAACGCCCCTACACTGTTCCAGGTAAACGGCCCTGTGGGACTATCGAACTGGCGTGACTACTGCTACGATCTCTCAGACTCACAGGTATACTCTGAGCTTACAAGCCAAGAGTTTGCACTAAAGGACAACAACCAAGTCCTCGGTATCGCATACGTCATCGAAAGCTATGGTATCATTTATAATAAGACACTGCTCAACCGTTATTTTTCTTCAGATTGGTCAAGTATCAAAAACGTCTCTGACATCAACTCGTTTGAAAGGCTCAAAACAGTAGCAGAAGAGATACAAAGCCACAAGAATGAACTTGGTGTAGATGGTGCATTCACCTCTCCTGGAATGGAAGGTTCCAGCGACTGGAGATTCAAGACCCATCTTGCAAATATGCCGCTGTACTACGAATATAAGGACAAAAATATTACAAACGCGGAAGCTATCGACGGCACATATCTCTCAAACTACAAGGATATCTGGGATCTGTATATAAACAACTCAAGCTGCGACAAAACTCAAATTGCCACAAAAACAGGCGACGATGCATCGGCTGAATTTTCGAAGGGACGTGCTGTATTCTATCAAAACGGCACATGGGCAGCAAATGATGTAACAGGAGACGGAAAGCTCAAAACAGATGAGATAGGTATGCTGCCCATTTATATTGGAGTTCAGGGAGAGGAATCTCAAGGACTGTGTACAGGATCGGAAAACTACTGGTGCGTAAACAAGGATGCAAAAGAAAGCGACATCAAGGCAACCCTGGACTTTCTCGGATGGGTAGTTACAAGCGAAGAAGGTACTGCTGCTCTTGCAGATGACATGGGGTTTGTTTCTCCTTTTAAAAAAGCAAAAAATTCCTCAAACCCACTTATTGCTGATGCACAAAGATATATTGACGAGGGAAAAACACCTGTCAGCTGGGTTTTTTCAACCATTCCGTCTGATGCGTGGAAAGACGGTGTAGGAGGGGCTCTTACCGCTTACGCAGAAGGACGCGGAGACTGGGAAGCCGTCAGGAGTGCTTTTGTACGAGGATGGTCAAACGAATACAACAAAACACACTAAAACGAGGTTGACATGAAAAACATTGCAAGCTCAGATAATCTGAGAACAACAGTCAACAAGCACAAAAAGCCGCTGTACTCTTCCCTGTCACGGTATGCACCGATATTCTTTTTTCCCACGGTAATAGCCTTCTGCATTGGTTTTTTATTTCCTTTTTTGTGGGGTATCTATCTTTCTTTTTTTGAATTTCGCACAGTCAGCAAACTGAGCTTTGTGGGGTTTGATAATTATGCTCGTGCTCTCACCGACAGGCAATTTTGGTATTCTTTTGGATTCAGTGCTGTATTTACCGTGGTAACTGTAGTCATAATAAACATTGTTGCGTTTGCCGTAGCTCTGGTCCTCACCAGAGCTATCAAAGGCACAAATCTGTTCCGAACAGTATTTTTCATGCCCAATCTTATCGGCGGTATAGTTCTTGGGTTTATATGGCAAATAATACTCAACGGTATTTTGCAAAACTACTCGATGAATGTCACATCGAACACGCAAAACGCTTTTTGGGGTCTTGTGATACTAACATGCTGGCAACAAATAGGCTATATGATGATAATTTATATCGCCGGACTGCAAAGTGTCCCTGAGACTTTGCTTGAAGCCGCAAAAATTGACGGAGCTACACCTACAAAGGCCCTGTTTCGGGTTACTGTACCGATGGTACGTCCGTCGATCACCATTTGCACCTTTCTGACTCTCACAAATTCTTTCAAGCTCTATGACCAGAACGCCGCACTCATAACATCGTCAAATCCCTCTGTCGTGCTGGATGACGGACAGAGCATACAGACAGCCGCAACGATTGCACGAAACATTGTAGATCAGTTCTCTGAGACATATCTATCAGCGAACGGTATCGCTCAGGCAAAAAGTATCATATTCTTTCTGATTGTAGTGGTAATATCTCTGGTACAGCTGAGAATTACAAAGAAAGGAGAGCTGCAGCAATGAACAATAACTCAAAAAAACCCGGCGAGAGGCGGATAACAAACTCCGTTCTTTGTGCGGTATTTTCGGTTATAAGTGCGGTATATATACTGCCGATAGTGATAGTCCTTGTAAACTCCTTTAAGGACAGACGAGAGATATCTTCTTCTCCGTTTTCTTTGCCGATGGGTGAGTATTTTGTCGGTTTTGAAAATTATATCAACGGCATAACCAGCGGATCATACCCATTTTATATGGCAGTTCTTTATTCTGTTTTCATTACTATTGCATCAACGGCTGTGATCGTACTGTGCACGTCTATGTGTGCATGGTATATTACCAGACACCGCTCAAGAATCAGCAGGTTTTTTTATACCCTGTGCGTAATATCTATGGTCGTTCCTTTCCAGACTGTCATGTACACTCTGCCGCAAATGGCAAACATGCTTTCCCTGGGAAATCCTATAGGAATTGTGCTGATATACCTGGGATTCGGTGCGGGGCTGGCTGTATTTATGTTCGGAGGATTTGTAAAAAGCATTCCCCTGGAGATCGAGGAAGCGGCAACCATTGACGGCTGCGGTCCTGTGCGGACGTTCTTTTCCGTTGTATTCCCGATAATGAAACCCACAGTCATATCCGTGGCTATTTTGGAGTTGATGTGGATATGGAACGATTA
>JAZNOK010000017.1:0-11259 GCA_045580775.1 Eubacteriales bacterium | reverse complement strand
AATTGCAATATCTATACGAAAAGTATAATAAATAGCCGCTTTTTTGCAACTTCGTTGTTTTATTCTTCTTTTTGAGTTAAGCTGACAAAAAATGAACAGTTTTTTAACAAATATTATTTTTTTGTTGACATACGACCGGATTTGCTGTATTATTATACCTGTAACGGTGCATAGCATCGTTTTACTACATTAAAGTTAGGAGATAACAACAATGAAAAGACTATTCAGAGTAATGTCTGTACTTTTGGTTTTTTGCATGCTGTTTTCAGTTGTAGCCTGCGGTAAGGATACAGTGACTGATGATGCAACTACCAACGGTGCTGACAGCACATCCGATACAGTCGCTGAGGATAATACAGCGGATAAGTATGCGGATATCGCGGGTGAGTATCTTCTCGATGCGGCAGAGCTCGGTATGCCTATGAAGTGGTATATCAAGATCACCGCAGACGGAAAGTTCCAGATCTCTACTACGAGAGACTACGCTGCTCTCAAGGGAGAGGGAACGGTAGGAGACAAAGACGGCACTTACATGCTCGTATACTCCGACTCTACTTCGGAAAACCCCAAGAGTGCTACCTTCAAGTTTGAAGGTAAGAACATGGTGTTCTCTACAAACGTACCGATAGGTGCGGCAAGCGTATCCCCCAAAGAGGATGAGGGCATTTTCCCCACTGCAAAGGTAATTGCAAACGAGGATATCATCGGTACCTACCTCGGCACATATGAGAAGCAGTCTGCTATGGCAGGAAATGTTCTCTACAGCTACGAGCTTGTTCTCGGAATCGGTAATGAATACGGATTCTCATCCAGCTTTGCAATGATGGGCAAAGAGTATACACGTATTGAGCTTGGTACGTATGAAGTAAACGGAGCAGAGATATCCTTCACAGCAACCAGCGTTGACGGTGAGAAGGTAGAGACTCCCACTGCAGTAAAGGGCAGCATCGCTGACAAGACCGTTAAGGCGGCATTCAAGCTTTCCGTTATGGCTTCGGAAGCTCAGGAGATCGAGGCTAAGTACGGTGTTTATGCAGATTATGCAGGTACATACGCCGGAGTATACCAGAAGACAATGGGTCCGACTATGAGCCTTAACTACGGTATTGCTATGGTTCTTGATGCGTTCGGTGGATATGAGTATGTTTCGTGTGACAGCGAAGACGCTACCAAGATCAACTATACAGAGAAGGGAACATACACCGTAGAAAACGGAAAATTCTCTTTCAAGTCTGACAAAGACGGTGCTGTTGCTGTAGAGGGCAAGCTTGAGAATTACATGCTCACAACAAAGCTTCCTATCAGTTCTATGATGTCCACTCCTGTTGATGTTACATTCTACTCCGAGCAAGTAAGCGGCATGTTTGCGGCACTTGGCGAAGATGCAGACAAGAAGTTTGGTGCTTCCATATCTCTCGGAGGAAACTGCTTTATCCTTTCTGTTGTAGATGAAAAGCAGGAAGTATGCTATATTGCGATGGGTACATTTGAGATAAAGGGCGGCATGATGACCACACTCAATCTCACCACAACAGCTCTCTTTGAGGATGCTGAGATGACAAAGGCAGTGACCGATATTCCCGCAGAGCTCAAGACTGTATCTGCTCCTGTGGCTGATTCCGGTATCAATGCGGAGCTTCCCTTTGATCTGGATGACTCCAAGCTTATCGGCTTCCAGTTTGAGAAGGTATCGTAAGCTCGGAAATTTTCAGGTTACATAGACAAAACAAAAACACCGTCTCTGCCGAGGCGGTGTTTTTTTATATAAGTGACGGCAGTGAAAATTGCTCACATTAGAAAAACCACCCCCACACAGAACAGGTCAGTTCTGTTTCGGGGGTGGTTTTGCTTAGTTTAAAATTAACGCATTAACGCATTCTGTACACTCGCGTACAACCGTACTGAAAGATCACAGGTTGAAGTATTTATCATACTCTGCGGGGTGGGGAATAGCTGCCATCTGCTTGCATTCTTCACGTTTGGATTTTATAAAGTTGCGAATGAGCTCTATCGGGAATACTCCGTCAGCGGTCAGGTAATCGTTGTCTGCTTCGAGAGCGTCAAGAGCCTGATCAAGAGAAGTGGGAAGTCCTTTGAGTTTAGCCTTTTCTTCTTCGGGCAGGTGATAGAGGTTTACATCATACGGTCCCCATCCGTTTTCGTGAGGGTCTATCTTGTTCTTTATTCCATCGAGTCCTGCCATGAGGATCGCCGCGTAGCAGAAGTAGGGGTTGCATGTAGCATCCGGATTGCGAAGTTCAAAACGACGCTTGTTAGGAGTCTTTGCATAAGCAGGGATACGTATAACGGCACTTCTGTTCGATGTAGCGTATCCTACGGTAACAGGAGCCTCAAATCCGGGGACAAGTCTCTTGAAGGAGTTTGTGCTGGGGTTTGTCAGAGCACAAAGAGAAGCAATGTGCTTGAGAAGTCCTCCCATGAAGTAGTGTGCTTCCTTCGAGAGGTGAGCATAGCCGTTATCATCCGAGAAAACAGGCTGTCCGTCTTTTAGCAGGAGCATGTGTACGTGCATTCCGCTGCCTGCCTCTCCGTAGATAGGCTTTGGCATGAAGGTGGCAGTCTTTCCGTACTTGAGGGCTGTATTGTGGATAATGTATTTGATATTCATGGTAGCGTCAGCCATGTGAACTACCTCTCCCAGCTGCGGCTCTATTTCAAACTGACCCGACGCAGCTACCTCAGGATGATGGTAGTTTATTTCCACGCCTGCATCCTTCATGTGCATGCACATTTCGCTTCTGCACTCATAAGAGATGTCAAAGGGCTTGGCTATATGGTAATTCTTCTGCTTCGGAACAACAACTCCCAGTCCTTCCGTTGCACTGTTCCAGTACGACTGTACAGCATCTACATTGGCACTGATCTCTCTGCCGCTTACTTCCCAGCCTACCTGGTCGAAAAGATAAAACTCAAACTCGGGCAGAATGAGCATAGTGTCGGCAACACCGGTCTTTTTCATTGACTCTACGGCTGCACGGATGATGTTACGAGGGTACTGCGGAAGGGGACGGTTTTCCGGAGTGTCGATGATCATTGCATTACCCGTCATGGAAAGGGTAGGAATGGAGCAGAACGGATCTATGATAGCAGTGTCGGGATCAGGTATGAAGACCATGTCGCTTTTTTCAACTACCGCATAACCGTAGTTTGATGCATCGAATCCAATGCCGCTCTTCATTGTGTCCTCTGAAAAGTTCTGTGCTGGAATAGTAACGTGGCGGTACTGACCGTTGATATCGACCATTTTAAAGTCAACCATCTTAATGTCATGCTCACGTATCATATCAAGGATATCTTGTACACTTTTGCTCATTTGTCGCACCTCTTATAATTATATTTGTTGATAATGATTAGTATCCAAATATTATAATACAACATTTTTTTAAAAATAACAATAGAAACATGCAAATTTGTTCTTTTCTTTTTTTACTGTGGATTTGTTTTTTTATTTGTTAGAGCTTTTTGACAAAAGATGGTTAGGATTTTTTGAGAATGGCAGTGTTGGGAGGGGTGTTATTCTTGTATCTGCAGAAAAAGCATTCTTAGAACATATATTCCGGCTCATTCTATGAAAATAAACCTAAAATACCAAAAAGTAAACCAAAGCCGTGATGATCACAAAATAATTGCAAATTTGTTGTCTTTGTTATTAGGGATGTTATTCGATTTCAAAACAACAGAAAGGCAAAAGTATGAAAAAAGTATTGTCAAATCAACCGATGTCAAGCGAAGAAGAGAATGTTTGGTTCGGAATGAAGAGAGGACAGAGCAGGGTGTCTTCATGGAATGCAAAGCTCCTTCTTGCGTGTTGGTATGAACTATATACAAAAAGCAGCTTTTGGCACAGGGAAATAGAGTTCGATGTTGATACAGGTTCGTGCGGGATGGACTATCTGACAACGGCACCCGATATGTATTCGGAGTTGTTGACGCTTATCTGCGACAAGTACATAGCTGATGGGTGCACAAAGATCAAAGTGCACAGCAGCAAGAGATGGCGTGAGGTGCATCTTACTTTGAGTGCAACGACAAACAGCACAAAAATTCTGAGCTGTGCAGGTTCTCTTGATGAATATTTGGCATCGGTAGATGAGGCGGATGGAAGAATGACAGATGCTTTTTGTGCGGCGGCAGGTGCACGTGCGGGGATGAGTTATACTATAGCTTCTGACGGCACAGAGACTGTCGAGCTCGTTTTCAACAGGATCGACGTCGGTGTTCTCGGTTTGAAGGCTCATACGAATTTCTATCGCTTCATTATTGGAATTGACAGAGCCAGAAGTAAGCACCCCGAGACCGAGTGACTGCTATACAGCAATATTGACTCAAAAATACTAAGCATAAAAATAGAAAAAACAGAGCAGACCGCCGCCGAAGGGTGAGAGGATGCTCTGTTTTTTACTTTGCATTAAAATTATATAATTACAGTCCGAGGCTTTACTTGACTATCATAGACAAGGATGGATATGCGGGAGGACTGCTGTGTGATTTTGCCCTGCTTTTTTGCAAGAATGCAAATGTGCACCTGTGCAGCTCATTTTAGAAGTTCATCGGTCAGCCGCAAGACTTCGGGTGCGATCTTTTTTCGTTCGGTTTTGAGCACTTGACTGTATACGGGATATGCCAGACAAACAAAAACGATGCCGAGCACTCCGATGATGATACCTATGAGCAATATCAATTTTACATCAGAAAACAGCCACTGACCGATATCCGTCATACACATGCTCATACCGACCCCCAAAAGAAGCACTCCGATAACTCCAAACGCCAAAGACACCGCTTGTGCCTTGCTGTTTACCTGTGCATCAAGCCTGCGTAGCATAGTCATTTTGTCGTATTCTTTTTCTTGTACGGTGTACCTGTCGCGTATTGCTTTGATCTCTTCTTGCTGCTTTGCGGAATATGTGTAGTTGAATGTTTCTTTGTTATCCATTTGTGTTACTTTTCCCCTGCATTTATTAGCTTTATCTGTTTGTTTGCTTGTACGATCATATAAATTGCCATTGCAATAATAAATACGGAAATTACGCCCCCGGATATACCGAGCAGTATGCGGCGTTCGGCTAAGCTCATCGTTTCATTGCCGAACGTTGTCAGCATTGTGGATTCAAGTGTCAGCATAGACACACACGCTGACGCCAAGCTTATTGCTTTTGATGCGGAATATACAGGGCTGTTGTACTTTCGGTATTTCACGGTATTGATGATCGCAAGTGTAAGCGAGGTAAACGTGTATGCTGCCAACGCAATTGTTGTAATTTCGTGATGGTTGAATGTTCTGTTCCAATACACCATAAAGAAGATCATCAGTGCCAAAGACAGGTTCATCACAAGAAAAACGATGCCGCAAGCACGGTATTTTCTGAATTCAACGAGCATTTTCTCGCCGGGTCTGTGACTTCTTGTATGCCGTACCAAAAAAAATCGCATTACCGCAAGTGAGATGTAGTATCCCGCCAGAGAATAAAACCAAAAGGTATGATGCCAAAATCCCATTCCTAACTGCAAGAGTGCATAGGCGGTATTATAGATAAGCGTTCCGTAAAGAGAGACATTTACTCGCAGTCTTGTATCGTCTTGCCATATTCTTGCGTACTTGTTGTCGTTTTTAAAAGCCTTGAAAAACCTGATCAAATACGGTATTTTAAAGCACCAAACAGTCAATGTGTAAGCGGCAAGCACATACGAAATAATTGCCGCAACCGATTCCGTTCCCAAAAACACCATCGAATACACAAGGAATACGGTGGCGATCGGAATTAGAATGATCATAATGGCGATATGAGGAAACAGTAAGGCTTTTCCCAGTTTTTTCAGGTCCATTTTAAGCCCTCCGTATCCTGACTGTAAAAGAAGTACCTTTTCCTACAGCACTTTCCACACCGATCTCGCCCTGCATAATATCAATTACTCTTTTGACAAGGGCAAGTCCCAAGCCGTTACCCTGAACAGAATGGGAAGTGTCACCCTGATAGAATTTTTCGAATATGTGCAGACCGACCTCCGATGTCATACCGCAACCTGTGTCGGTTACTTTTACAATGGCGTGATGGTCTGTTGAGGCAAGAGATACCGTTACCTTACCGCCTGGGGGTGTGAACTTAAAAGCATTTGAGAATAGATTGTTCCAAACGTGGCTGAGCAGTTCTGCATCAGCTTTTACTCGAACTTCCTCTGCGATATCCGTTTCAATTTCAATATCAGCTTTTTCCCATACATTTTCATAAGCGAGCAGACACTCGCAAAGCTGCTCGCCCAAATCATATTCCGAAACTTCCGGATAGATCTGCTGATTTTCAAGGCGGTTAAGCTTTAATATATTGGTCATCATATCAGCCATACGGCGGGAAGCGTCGGTCACGCCTTTTGCGTATTCGATACGTTTTTCATCACTCAAATCATGTGCCTGCAGAAGTGTTCCGTAGTTTTGCATCACTGCGAGAGGCGTTTTCATTTCGTGGGATACGTTGGCGATAAAATCCGTACGCAAGGTTTCTACGCTCGATAATTCCTCTGCCATTTTGTTGATTGCCATAGCGATCTGATTGAACCCTTCCATACCGGAGCTTTGCATAGGACGAATGCGAACAGAGAAATCCCCGGACATGATTTTTTCGGTTGCTTGTGTGATGATCTTAGTTGGACGCTCCACCATGATCTTTCTGCGGATGTAGTCAGCCAGTTTGAAAAGGAAAGTAATCAAGATCACGTTCAAAAAGGTAACTTTTGCGGCGATGGCAACATTTTCGGGAGTAATTGTGAGTTTCATGGTATCTGCCAAGATGCTTAAAAACAGCAACATGCAGCAGGATACGATGAATCCCACTGTCAGGAAGAACAGCAAAAAACTGCTGATAGATCCCAATACGTTTTTCAGCATCGGTTTTCTCATTTGATCACCGCCTTGTAGCCCAGTCCGTGAACAGTTACTATTTCAAAATCCCGACAGTCAGCGAGCTTTCCGCGGAGTTTAGTCATATAAACATCTACAGCTCTGGGAGCGGTGTCTGTGTCAGCATCCCAAAATTCATCCATGAGCTGCGTCCTTGTAAATGTCTTTTTGGGATAGGACAGCAGTTTGTAGAGAATACTGAACTCACGGTTGGTCATAGGGATCTCTTCTCCGCTAAGGTATGCGGTGTGCTCGTCTGCATCCATCTTGAAATTACCAATCTCCAGTTTGCGGGAGGATGAAATCTTTGCACGGCGGAGAAGTGCTCCGATGCGTAAAAAGAGTTCGTCAAGGTCGATGGGCTTTACCATATAATCGTCCACGCCGATGCGGAAGCCTCTTTGTTTAGAAGCGATATCATCACGGGCAGTCATGAACAGAATCGGAATATCCTCGTTGAGCTCCCTTACGTTTCGTGCAAATTCAAAACCGTCTGTACCGGGCATCATAATATCCGATACGATAAGGTCGAATATATTCTCATAAAGTGCATCATAAGCATCACTTGCATTTAGACAACCTGTAGCCTCATATCCGCTGTGATTAAGAAACGAGCAGACAGTTTTATTCAGTTCCTTATCATCCTCAACAACTAAGATCTTAAACATTATCTTACCTCCGCCTATCATTGTACCTTACATACAGTATAACATACAAATGTTAAAGTTTTGTTTGCGTTTTGAGTTTTTTTGAAAAAAGAAATTAAGGCAACGCCGAAATCGACGTTGCCGGATGGATAATTTGAAATATAATCATATTATCGTCTGTACATGTTTTGTTTTTTTGAAAGATGTACCTTTTGGGGATTGATGCTTGCCTCTGAGTATATCACACTGTTTCGCATTTCATAATCTGATCGCTGAGTGCAATGATCTTGTCTGCGTATTTTTTGCGGCGAGAGCCGAGAATACCTTTATAGATAGGATAGTTGATGATCGCCATAAACATCCCGAGGACCCCGATCACAATACCGGCAATCATAGGATCGGCAATACCCACAGTCGATCCAATATCGGTCATCACAAGGCTCATTCCCGTACCCATAATAATAGCGGAGATGCTTCCGAAGATGTATGCAAATACATTTGCCGGACGTTTAACCCTTGCATCCAATTTTTTCAGCTCATCAAGGCAGTTGTGTTCCTTTTCGGTGTACTGCGTGCGTATCTTCTGAACGAGAAAATCCTGATCGTTTCTATTCATTGCTGTTACCTCTTTCTTGTATTTACAGGCGTATTATATCTTGTTTGTGTTTGTAAAAGGTTTAAAAAATGTTTCTGTTTTGTTAAAGTGCTTGTTTGTGCGTTTTTTATTATCCACATCGGTCGATGGATTATTTGCTATTTGAAAGTCTCTTCTTTGTGTCTTCTACAGTTTCGCCTTCCTTAGAAAAAACCTTTTCTATGACCTTGTCGCTTACTTTGTTAAAGCCCTCGACAGCACCGTGCTCGATCTTCTTGTATCCTGAGACGACGCCATCCTCGATCTTCTTGTATCCGGATGCCACTCCGCTCTCGTTCTTCTTGTAGCCCTCTGTTAACTTTTCTGCTATCTTTTCATTTGTTTGTGCGAATTTCGACATTTCAATGATCTCCTTATCTTTGATTTGTGACTTCATTATACTCCACGGTTGTTTGTGAATTTTTTGAGAAATGTTTGATTTTTATTAAAAACTGACTTTCAAAACACAAAAAACTACCCTCTCACTTCAGCTTTTGCATGAAGCGAGAGGGTAGTGTTGTTTATTTAAACGGTCCGATGTAAAGCTCTCCGAAATAACCTGTTTTATCAGAATATACGTTGCTTTTGTGCGATCTTCTTTCCGTCAAATATGATAAAGCTGCAGCTGTCGTCATCCATACCTGCTTCGATCAGATGTTTGTCTACCATAGCACTGAGAGTGTGTGCAAATTCGATCACTCCACGCTTTTCGTCGTAGACAAGTCCGTTTATGACAAGCTCATTTGTGTGTTTTAGACGTCTATAACATATCGTATAGCCTTTGTGCTCCGCTTGGAGCAGGACTCGATGCTTTGCATATGTATCTGCACGCCGAATGACCGGATCGGTTGTTATTGTTGATCGTTGCTTGCTTTTTTCTTGGACACGTGCGGTTTCTGCTTTTTGATCATATGAGCGAGCGATTACATACACGATCAGCATCGCCGCTAAAAAGAACATTAGCACACCAAGAAAGATGAATCCTTGTTCTTCCTTTTTGATATCCTCTTGTGAAGTTTCAAAGTTAAGCAGCTCCTCCGTGCCTGCCAAGATCTCTATGACAAAACCGTTGTTCGGATTGACAGAAAGCTGCATCGCGGTACCTTTTTTCAGTTGCATCATCCTGTCATAAAACTCCTGCGTTTCGGTGTGCGGGAACACTTCGTATGAACTGCCGTCCTCGAAATATATAGTTCTGTAATTGTCAGACCATGCTTCGTACTTTTCAAATGTACCCGCGTATTCCAGAGCCTCATAACGAGAGATCGGCTCGTTATCGCTTTGTGACACAATGAACACTATGCCCATAATGACTGATATTATCGACATTACTATTACTACGGGAGTGCTCAAAAGAAAACTGTCATAATCATTGCGGTTGTTATTTGATTTTTTCTTTGACATATCGTATTCCTGTTCTTTGTTGATTATTATGGTATAAATTACTGCAGTTATTGTCCGAGGAGAAAAGAGCTAGTGTCAATGAGCTCTTTTCAGACTTCTCAAATATTGCTTTTGATCGTTGGTTATCCGCAGACTTTCTATAGACTTTTGTATGGTTTTATTGTGAGTCCAAATGTCAAGTACATTGTTTTCAATGTAGGGCAGGGTGCTTTCGTACTGCTTTGCCAAGGCTGTTGCGAAGTACCAAGCACGCATCATGTTTATGTAGTATTCATCCCGGTTTACTGCGGCTACGAGACTATGATATTTTTCGTCAAAAACTGTATCGAGATAAAAACTCATCAACAGATTGATCGCATACCGCACCTTGTATACCTCGTCTGCGTTTAACCACTTCTCAATATAAGTGAGAAGCTTGCCGAGATCTGTTTTCAGTACTTTAGGCTTCATGCTGTCGCAGGTTGCCCAGTTGTCTACATAGGGTAAAAACGCCTCAAGCTTCTTTATGCACAGCTCAAAGCTGCCTTCTCTTTCAATAAGGAAGGCATGCAGATTGTTTTCCTCAAAATATCTGTGCGGCAGATCCTGCAGAAAGCCGTCATATTCTGATAGTTCCTTCGCAAAACGTCTTAGCTTCGGTGTTCTGATGCCGATAACACGGCTTTTTTCAACGGTCGGCATGAGACTCGAGCAAAAATCCTTGTACTTGCTCTCGCCCATAGAGAGAAGGGTGGCTTTTATTTGTTCGTTTGTCATGTGCAAACCTCTGAGATATCGTGTAGATGTTTTTGCGTTTTTGATAGCTACTCACAAAAAAGCCGAGAGAGCTATAATGTCCACACTTTGATATTTAATAATACCATGTTTTTGAATACAAATCAACGCTTTGGGCAAAAGAAGGAAGGTCGATTTCTTTTTTTGCAGGTTGCACCGATGCGGATGTCAGCACAATTATTCATCGACCCGTTTTATTCTCTCTCCATTATCATTAACATACCAATCATCAACGATCGTTTGAAATCCGCCGCCGAATGTCCAACCGTTGCATTCAACAAACTCAATAAATCTATCCATAACATAATCTGTCGTAACATCGGCGGGTATCTCTATACAACCGTTTATTTCAACTAACTTATTCATTTCATATTCTCCATAATAGCGGCTTTTAACAAGTTCGGTAATTTCTGCTACACTATTCATATCTCATAGTTACAAGTATTGCTCCGACGGCTTTAGCTTCTGTTTATACACGCTTGGTATAATACAAATGCAAAAGAGCAGATCAAAAATCTGCCCTTTTGTATGTAATAAACTTGTAATTAGCTTTATTATTTTTCGATTTCAGCTTCGGGTGCGTTTTTCTTTACGCTGTTGATTCCGTTTTCACAGCTATCTTTGGTCTTGTATCCCTCAGAGGTAGCTATAACCTCGCCATTCTTAGCTTTTAAACGGAAACGGTATTCTCCCGCCTTGTCTAAGTACATCTCAAATTTGGGATGTTTCACTGTAGCAAATCCCTCTATTGTCTGGTCTTCAACTTCGCCTACACAGTTTGTCATAACACTGTTGATTCCGTTAATGCAAGCAGACTCTGTTGTGTAACCCCCAGAGGTAGCAATTACCTGACCGTTAGATGCCCTCAAATCAAATTTGAAACC
>JAZNOK010000016.1:0-6046 GCA_045580775.1 Eubacteriales bacterium | reverse complement strand
TAAATATTGCAGTGTATATATTTCAATACCTTTCTGCCCTTCGAGATGTGCATATTGTTCGTTTGTATCGTATACTTCAAAACGTCTTCTTTCTTTGCTCGATGAATATCTTGTACAGCTCAAATTAGAAATAACCGAGATTTTTAATCTGATAAAAGAAAAGGGTTATAAGGTAGCTACAGTATATATCGGAGGAGGGACTCCGACGATCCTTGACGAGGTTCAGCTTGCAGACCTTCTCGGACACATTGCTCGTAATACCGATGTGTCATCACTGATGGAATATACTCTTGAAGCAGGCAGACCTGATACTATCACAGCTGCCAAGCTATCTGTAGCAAAGGATTACGGTGTTACAAGGATCAGTGTAAATCCACAGAGCCTGAGTGATGCTGTGCTGGAGGCAATAGGCCGCAAACATAATGTCGCACAGTTTTTTTCCGCTTATGATATTGCAAAGGCTTCGGGTATCAGGGATATAAATATCGACTTGATCGCAGGACTCCCTACCGATAACTTTATTCGCTTTTCCCGTACTATAGACAAGGTGTGTGAGCTTGAACCGGAAAATATTACTATACATACCTTCTCAGTAAAAAAATCAAGCGATATTCTCAGACAGGGAAGCGACATATACACACTCGGTACCGGAACAGCTGCCAAGTGTATAGATTATTCTCAGGTTAAGATGCGTAACTCCGGATACAAGCCCTATTATATGTATCGTCAGAAAAATACTGTAGAAAACCTCGAAAACGTTGGATACGCTAAGGAAGGTCATGAGGGCCTTTACAATATTTTTATGATGGAGGAGTATCATACCATTTTCGCAGCAGGGGCGGGTGCTGTCACTAAGCTTGTTGACTATAATACACCCAATCGCGGCGGATGCAGGATAAAGAGAATATTTAACCCAAAATATCCGTATGAATATTTAAGAGGTGCAGGAGAGCTGAAACAAAAATACAGACAAATGGCTCTTGAGCATGATATCTTTTATTCTGAGGGGATAAACACCAAATGATTAGAGGCAGAGCGTGCTTTGACAGCACATCCGATATGACTAGTTATGTGAGTAAATGTGAAGAGTTTTTTGAGCTTCAACTGAAAAACAGTGCTGAAGCTATAATTAGAAACAAAGCACGTATTGTCAGTTTGTGCGGACCGACTTGCTCAGGAAAAACAACAACAGCAAACAAGCTTGTAGAGTATCTATCGGAAATGGGAAAGAAAGTTCATGTTGTTTCTTTCGATGATTTTTATCTTGACAGATCTCTGATAGAATACAATTGCAGACAAAGAGGCGTTGAGATCGAATACGAGTCTGCGGTGACGCTCGATCTTGAGATGCTTTCCCGAGTGATGGATGAGATAAAACATAAAAATTGTGTTCTTGTTCCCAGATATTCATTTCGTGATGGGTGCCGTATCGGTTATTCAGAGTATAAAATATCAAAAGATGATGTATTTATCTTTGAGGGGATACAGGCACTCTATCCTGAAGTGAGAGTGTTGTACGGTGATGCAGGACATTATTCTTTGTACATTAGTGTTGAAGAAGGCATCGAATACGAGTCGGTCAGTTTTGATAAGAATGAGCTCAGGTTTCTTAGAAGAGTAGTTCGAGACTACAAACACAGAGCTACAAATATGGAAATGACATATTTGCTGTGGCGTGGCGTACGTGAAAACGAGGAAAAGAACATCTTTCCGTATATTGGATGTGCTGATATGTGCATAAATTCAGTTCTCTGTTATGAACCGAACGTAATTAAGAATGATGCATACAGTATCTTTGATGCTGTTGACAGAAAGTCAGAGTGCTATTCTCTTGTATGCGTACTTCGAGAAAAGCTTGACTGTATTGAGGCTATAGACGAGAAGTTGGTGCCGCAAAGGTCTGTGCTTCGTGAATTTATAGATTGATAGGAGACAATTATGGCAAAGGATACGACGGATATAAAGTCAAATAAAATCATAAACGGCGTTGTTATACTAACTTTGGCCAATATTATAGTAAAAATTATCGGTTTTGCCTACAAGATACCTCTGCTTGGTATACTCGGCGAAAACGGTATGGCATATTATAATGCCGCTTATCAAATATATACATGGTTTTATACATTATCAACGGCAGGACTTCCGCTGGCAGTAGCAAAGCTTGTTGCTTGGTCCCGTTCGGAGGGAAAGCCGACTCAAAGCAAAAAAACACTGAAGGTTGCTTTTTTGATATTCGGTTTAGTCGGAGTATTGGGATCCGGTGCGATGTATATTTTCGCAAAGCCTCTTTCTCAGCTTCAAAATAACCCCGAGGCATACGCAAGCATAACTATGCTTGCTCCCACGCTGTTCTTTATATGTTTAACAAGTGCACTTCGCGGATACTTCCAAGGGTATGAGAAAATGATGCCTACCGCAATATCCGAGGTGATAGAAGCGGCATCAAAACTTACACTGGGAATAGTGCTGGCACTTTACGCAAAGGATCGGGGATTGCCTCTTACCTATCAGGCGGCGTATGCAATCTTCGGCGTGTCTATGGGTGCGGTACTTAGTACCTTATATCTTTTTATAACAAAGAAGTTCTTCAGAGCTGATAAGACAGATGTTGTTGATACACATGACAAATCTATTGGAAGTTATAAAAGTATCGCAAAGAGTCTTCTTAATATAGCTATACCGATATCTCTCAGCTCCTCTGTGATGAGTATTGCTTCTTTGATAGATTCTTTTGTTATGATAGGAGCACTCAAGTCAATTGGATTACAGCATACAGTAGCTGAAGGAATATTCGGCAATTACACGACTCAATGCGTTACAATGTATAATCTTCCTACGGTTCTCGTTCTTCCTATTGCCGTGGGAATAGTACCGTTTTTGACTGAAAAACTTCAAAAGAATGATAAGGATGGTTTCAGGTCAATTGCAGCATCTGCGATGAAGGTAACAAATCTGATTGCCTTTCCCTGTGCTTTCGGACTTTCAGCTTTGGCACATCCCATACTTAGTATGATATTTGATAACGACACAGACAGAATAGCACCTATGCTATCTGTGCTGTCCATAGCTGTGATGTTCGTTGGAGTAGTTACAGTGACAAACGTTATTTTGCAAACTCACAACAAGCAGTATCTGACACTTGTGTCGATTGCGTGCGGATGTATATGCAAGCTTGCATGTTCGCTTGTTTTGACCGGCTTCGGTGGCAGGGAAACATTAGGAGTTCTAGGCACTCCCACGAGTACGGTAATATGCTACTTTACTGCGGCTTTGATGAATTGCATTTTTGTTGTCAAATATACAGGTGTATCACCGAAGTTTAGAGTTGTATTTTTCGGACCTGCTATATCGGCACTGCTGTGCTCTTTAGCTGCAGGCGGCTCTTACCGCATTCTCGAGAGTATCTTGGGTGCTACTTTGGCTACTTTCTCGGCTATTATATGTGCGGTGGTAGTTTATGTACTTGCGATCTTCATATTCGGTGTAATAACAAAAGAAGATATTGAGCTTTTGCCAAAAGGCAAGAAATTGGCCTCTGTTCTAACGAAAGTACATTTGCTAAAAGCATAAGTCAAAATGAGGTATAAAATGAAAGATACAAGAGATACTATTCGTCAGCTGCTCGAAAAAAAAGACTATGATTTTTATGATCTGTGTGAGGTTGTACGCGTGCTTCGCTCGGACATCGGATGCCCTTGGGATAGAGAACAGGATCATAAAAGCATCAGAAACGATCTTATAGAAGAGACCTATGAAGTTGTTGAAGCGATAGATAACAGCGATACAGTGTTATTAAAAGAAGAACTGGGAGATGTGATGCTTCAGGCAGTTTTTCATAGCGTAATAGAAGAGGAAAAAGGTTCATTTGACATTAACGGTGTTACTACCGATATTTGCAGAAAGCTCATTTCACGCCATCCTCATGTCTTTGGTGATGTTGTAGCAGAAACTTCGGATGAGGTACTTGTAAATTGGGACAAGATCAAGTCTACTGAAAAATCCAGAAACACGGTCTATTCCACCATGGAGAGTATTCCCCCGATGCTTCCGTCTCTTATGAGGGCCAGAAAGATCGGCTCAAGGGCTGCGAAAGTAGGCTTCGACTTTTCCAGTGCCAAAGATGCATTTATGAAAGTGGAGGAGGAGTGCAGAGAGCTGAAGACAGCTCTTGGTACGGAGGATGCATACGAGGAGCTTGGGGATCTTTTGTTCTCTGTTGTAAACGTGTCGAGATTGCTCGGATTTGACCCTGAGCAGGCACTTAATGACTCGAACAAAAAGTTTATGCATCGCTTTGAACTTCTTGAGCAATATGTACTCTCAGACGGAAAAAAATTATCTGAGCTTACTTTAGCTGAGTTAGATGTGTATTATGAAAAGGCAAAAGCTACAATAAATGGCGAGCTTTAACAATTTTTTTGTGTTTTTATATTAAAAACAGCAAAAAATATTTCCAAAGCACTTGATAATTATATTATAAAATGCTATAATAAAAACGCTTATATATGAAGCTTTTGTGCTTTATATAAATAGATATTTCAGAAAGGAGCCCTTATTATGAATAAGACTCAGTTGATCGAAGCAGTTGCTAAGCAGGCAGATATCAAGAAGAAGGACGCTGAGGCAGCAGTTAACGCTGTTATGGCGGTTATTGAGAATGCTCTTGTTGAAGGCGACAAGGTTCAGCTCGTTGGTTTCGGTACTTTCGAGGTTAAGACTCGTGCTGCCAGAGCCGGCAAGAACCCCAGAACCGGAGAGGCTATTACCATCCCCGCTTCTAAGTATCCTGCATTCTCTGCAGGCGGAGCAATGAAGGCATCTGTAAACAAGTAATCATTATACAGCAAGATGAAATTAGCCTGTCACCGCACAAGTTGCGGTAACAGGCTGTTTTTCTTTGCAATACGAAATGAGGAGAATATAAAATGAGACTGGATAAGTATCTTAAGGTCTCTCGATTGATAAAGAGACGTACAGTAGCAAATGATGCATGCGACGGTGAACATATCAGCGTCAATGGAAAAACTGCAAAGGCTTCATATCAAGTCAAGGAAGGTGATATGATATCAATTACCTATGGAGAGAAGACGGTGACTGTAAAAGTCCTCGACATAAAGTACAGCACTAAAAAGGCCGATGCCGCTTCAATGTATGAGATAGTTGAGGGATAAGGAGTTATGTTCTTAAAATCATTCCTTTTTCATAGATTAAAATAGACTTGTATTGTGGAGGATGGGGAATGATGAATGATAATGTACAGACTACTGAAAAAAAGCATTCAGTCGTGATGCAATCCAGACGGAAGCTTGATATAGACGGTGTTATTGATGTGCTGGATTTTGACAGCAGCTGTGTAAATATCAATACTAATATGGGTATTATGTCTATTGAAGGTGAGTCGCTGAAGATAATAAGCCTCTCAAAAGAAACAGGGAAGATGTATATAGAAGGTAACATAGACAGCTTGTATTATTGCACTGTGGCAGAAGAAAAAAGAAGCGGTATATTCAAGAGGCGGGTGAAATGAATGCATGTGTATCAAAAAGACCTGTTTGTTTTTTTGATAGCTTCATTTGCTGTGGGTTTTGTTCTTTCGTTTTTGTATGACATTTTGAGGATATTTCGGATGCTTCGTTCGGTTGCTATTTCTCAGGATGGCTTTTTAGAGGGTAAATTCTGCCATCTGAAATTTTTTTCTCCTTTTGTAAGATACTTAAAAAGCAAAAAGAATAATGATAGAATGGATATCGTCCTTTACTTTCTTGAGGATATTTTCTACTCTCTTGTTGTGGGAATTTTCTTGCTTTTGCTTGTATATGGTTTCAACTATGGAAAAGCCAGAGTTTTTTCTTTGGCAGGTGTCGGACTGGGTTTTTTTGTTTTCAGAGTGACTGTGGGAAGAGTATTTATTGCTTTTTTTGAGTATATTGTATTTGTGGTGCATGCTTTAACATACTATTTATTATTTCCTTTGATTTTTTTGATGGAAAAAATCAGAAAAGTAATTTACAAATCAATTTATATAATATATAATAATACAAGAGGT
>JAZNOK010000015.1:0-45692 GCA_045580775.1 Eubacteriales bacterium | reverse complement strand
ACTCCTTGGCTCACAGAACGACATGGCTACGATCCGACTTGGTAAGAGGACTTGAACCTCCACGAAGTTGCCCCCACTAGAACCTGAATCTAGCGCGTCTGCCAATTCCGCCATACCCGCATATAATGTTCTCAGATTTTTACACGGTGAGAACTTAACCGAGGCGGGGCACACAGCCGATTCCGCATTATATAATCGCACGGTGTGCGGTCATAACTATTTAATGACCTTAGCAGTTTTTAAAATTGCAATCACAATGCCCACAAGGCAATAGATCATAAAAAGTGCAGAGATCAGTGTCAGTATCGCTCCGAGTAGCAAGATCTTGGAAAACAGTGAAGAGATCAAAGCGAATGCAGCAGGAACAACGATATATACCACGATCGTTATGATAAGTGACTTGGCGTCTGTTGTGCTGAGGCTCAGGGGGAAATATTTCAATAGCTTTTTCATACTGTTCACTCCGGATATCTGTACGGAAACTGACAAATCAGCTATCTGCTGACATTTACATATTATACATGCTAAGTGCGGATTTGTCAATAGCTTGGGGCGAAATATTTTTTTAAAAAAAGCTTGACAAAATATCTTTACGGTGGTATCATACTTTCGTGAATATAAACCGTTGATGGAGAGTAGTAACTATAGTGTGTTTGTTCTCAGAGAGTCGGGTTTGGTGTGAGCCGACAGCAGAGCTATAGTGAATGGACTTCGGAGGGCGAGCTGAGCTGCAGATGCGGTTAGGTGAGACGGGGAATGCCCGTTATAGCATGGGTGTATTTTTGTACACGTGAGAGCACGCTTTTTGTGTGAATTTGGGTGGCACCGCAGGTATTTCCTGTCCCAATCTGATTGGGATGGGTTTTTTGTTTTTTTGAGGTGTAGTATGTTTATATTGGCAAAACGATGGTGATTTACCGATAAATGATTATTTGTCTTATTTACTGAACATAACGTATTTTTTATAAATCGGAGGATGCATGAAATGAAGTTTAACGGAATTGATTTTGATACCTATTACAATAATTACCCTGATAAGGACGGCTATTTCGGAAAGTACGGTGGTGCCTATATTGATGACAAGCTGAAAGCTGCCATGGCGGAGATCACAGAAGCTTATTTTTCTATTTGCCAGTCCAGAAAATTTATTGCGGAGCTTCGCAGGATAAGGAAGGAGTTTCAAGGAAGACCGACTCCTGTATCTCATCTTGAGCGTCTTTCCGATGCTCTCGGCGGAAAGGTGCAGCTCTACGCCAAAAGAGAAGATCTGAATCATTCAGGTGCACATAAGCTCAATCACTGCATGGGAGAGGCTCTTTTGGCTAAATATATGGGCAAGAAAAAGGTTATTGCAGAGACCGGTGCGGGTCAGCATGGTGTTGCTCTTGCTTCGGCTGCGGCATATTTTGGTCTTGAATGTGATATATATATGGGTTCGGTCGATATAAAGAAGCAAGCTCCTAATGTTGCCCGCATGAAGATACTCGGTGCAAATGTTGTTGAGGTAACACACGGTCTCAAAACTCTCAAAGAGGCTGTAGATGCTGCGTTTGATGCGTACAGCAAAGAATATAAGGATTCGATTTATTGTATAGGATCGGTCCTTGGACCTCATCCGTTCCCGATGATGGTTCGTGATTTTCAGAGCGTTGTCGGTATTGAGGCCAGAGAACAGTTTATGGACATGACAGGTCATCTTCCGAATGCTATCGTAGCATGTGTCGGAGGCGGTTCTAATGCTGCCGGGTTGTTTGCGGGATTTCTTAATGACCCTGTAGATATTTACGGAATAGAGCCTCTTGGCAGAGGTCCTAAACTCGGTGACCATGCGGCAAGTTTGAAGTATGGAACCGAAGGCATCATGCATGGATTTAACAGTATCATGCTCAAGGATGAAAACGGCGATCCCGCTCCTGTTTATTCTGTGGCAAGCGGTCTTGACTATCCTTCCTCGGGCCCTGAACATGCATTTCTTCAGGACATAGGAAGAGTCAAGTATGACGTAATTGATGATGAAGAAACTATAGATGCATTCTTCAAGCTCGCTCGTTTGGAAGGTATCATTCCTGCAATTGAGAGCTCTCATGCGGTTGCGTATGGAATGAAGCTTGCAAAGACAATGGAGCATGGTTCGGTTCTCATCAATCTCTCCGGCAGAGGTGACAAGGATATGGACTATGTTATAGAGAACTACGGCATAAGATGAATTAGTATTACAAACAAGGCTTCCGCTCAAAAACGGTGGCCTTGTTTTTTTCATGTTGATTGCATTTTGTGTCCCGGACGTTTTACACACTGACAGTATTAGATAGAATACGCATCAGATGTGTGCTGCTTTGTCGAGTTTATACAACTGTGTGTAACATGATAAGTAAGCCTTCACTGTTTCTCATTTTGCTGTATTATTTAGCATATAGTTGTAGCGAGGAGTGGGTGATATGAACAGAACAAAGCGATTTTTGAGAGATGGGATTATATTAGCCGGTGCGGCTGTTTTTATGAGAACTGTCGGCGTTTGTTGGAATGCGTATGTATCTAATACTGTCGGTGCCGAGTCTATGGGACTTTTGTCGCTTGTCATGAGCGTGTATGGGTTTTGTGTGACTTTTGCGTGCTCCGGGGTAAGTCTCGGTGTAACTCGTACAGTTTCCGAAGCATTGGGAAGAGATGATAAAATTGAAGCTAAAAGAGCTTTGCGTACTGCTATTGGTTATTCGCTTGTGTTTGGAATTACAGCAAGTGTGGCTTTGTTTTTTGGGGCAGATTTTGTGGGAAAAGAACTATTAATTGATATCAGAACCGTGAAATGCATCAGAATAATGGCTCTGTCGATGCTTCCGATATCTTTAAGTTCAGTGTTCGGTGGATATTTTAATGCAGTAAGACGCGTGTATAAAAGTGCAATATCAAGCATCTTTGAACAAATGGTAAGAATGCTTGCTTGTGTGTTGCTGTTTGGTATTCTGTTGCCACAGGGTGTGGAGGGAGGATGCATAGCAATAATTGCGGGAACGATGGTATCCGAATGTATGTCCTCAGTTTTCAGTGGTACAATGTGTTGGATAGATTCCGCAAGAAATCTGAGAGTGAAGCAACGTAGTGTGAGTAAAAAGGCAGTTTTGACATCTGTAAAAGAGCTTTCTGCGATTTCTGTTCCTATAGCTGCAAGTACTTACATCAGATCTGCTCTTGTGACGCTGGAGCATATGCTGATTCCGCGTGCCTTGAAGAGAAACGGTCTTTCTCATGCCGCTGCTCTTGAGTCTTATGGAATGCTCGGAAGCATGGTACTGCCTGTTGTATTGTATCCTGCGTCTTTGACAAGTTCTTTTGCATCGTTGCTTGTGCCGGAACTTGCAGAAGCAAAAGCCAGATCACAGTCTCGGCATATCAGCCGTGCAGCAAACAAGGCAATTACAGTAACGTTTGCTTTTGCTTCTTGCGTGGCAGGTATCATGATTAGCTACTCGGGAGCTCTTGGACGAGTAATATACTCAAGTTCGGAAGCGGGGAAGTATATAAGGCTGCTTGCACCTATAATACCGATCATGTATCTCGATACGGTTATAGATTCCATGTTAAAGGGACTTGGATATCAGGTGTATACGATGGCGGTGAATATCGTAGATGCCGCGGTATCTGTGCTGGGCGTTATACTGCTAATACCTCGTCTTGGAATACTCGGTTATGTGATATTGATCTCCGTCAGTGAAATAATAAACGCATCGGCAAGCTTTTGGAAACTTACCGAGGTAGTTAAGATAGACTGCAGTTTGTTCAAAACAGTTCTATATCCCACTTCTTGTGCTGTATTGTCCTGTGCATTGGTAAACTTTTTGTATTCTAAATTGATCTACATCAGTGCAGAGAATGCCTTGGGCCTTTGCATACACATTATTAGCGTAATTTCTGTATATGCCGTAATATGCGGGTCTTTATATATTAAAAAAAGAGTTTTTCATAGTGTGGCATATTGCTAAAAAACAGCCTTTTGCATTTGTGCAAAAGGCTGTTTTTCTGTTTTTTAGCTGAATACTTTCTCCATCAGAGTTTTTTGCTGCTCTTCCTTTTTTTGAAAATCCATTGCTTTTATATAAATCTCTTCAAGTGCAAAGTGATGAGCTTTTGCTTCTTTGAGCATACGGTAAGCCATTGATACAGCATCATCTGAAAGCTTGGTCAGCATTCTGAGTTCAGGCTTTATTTCTCTGAGCTTTCCTTCGTGCAAGAATCGCTCGGAATTTATTGCGTGTAAAGCATCTGAAGGACGCTCTTTTCCGCAATCGTACAGACTGATTTCACGTCCGATAACCATTGCATCCCATATCTCGGGGGATAGAGGCGATGGAGAAAGTGTGATCGGGATATCTTTGTACTTAACCATTGAATACAGAGTTGAGAATACCGCAAAATTTGCACCGTGAGAGCCATAAACCGCAATAGCTTTCTTAGATCCGCTTTTATATGTATTGCACGTGAAGGGACCTTCTGTGCTTATAGCACTTTTGAGCTTGTAAGTTTCAGAGTACTCTTTGTTCTGTATTGGTAGAGAACTAAGTATTCTTTTGATGCTTTTTTCGAGTTTCTGCTCCTGTATACAAGATGATAACAGCTGACGTTTTCTTTGATTGTACTTATGTGCACAAGACAAAATATTGTATGCCGTTGTATAAGCTTCTTTTTTCTTTTTTTGGTGCATCATAATTGTACTACGGTTTTCAGTTAAAGTGCAGTCATTCCAAAATGCACCGAGATCTATGATCTCATCTATTGCCCCCGGTGTCTGTGTGTCTCTGGTGTGCGGTGCAGTTCCGTCAATAATGGCTCTTTTTCCTTTGTCGGTATAAATAATTACACCGTCCAGCGACGAAGGATCGGATGAACAAAGAATACACTCATAAGGAAAACCAAGCTCTTTAGCTTTAGTTGCGGCATTTTTCATAAGACTGCTTTTTCCTGTTCCCGGTCCGCCTTTTAGTATGTATATCCTATCAAAGAAGGTGTTGTCGAATATTCTGTCGAAATATGAAACAAACCCAATGCCGCTGTTAGAAGCCGCAAAGTATGTATCAACTGAATTTGCTCTGTCAGGATTATTTGTATTGTTTGCATTCATTTTTGCTTATTCTCCTTAAGTAATCGTTTTGATAATGAGCGTAATACAAATATATGCACACAAAGGTAGTATTGTGTAAAAAAATAATGATATTATGCTTGAATTTCAGTTGTTTGTTTGCTATAATAAAAAAGTATACTCGCTATTTGTGTGCCTTGGTCGGCAGATGGAGGTTTTTGTGAAGATAGTTGGTTTGACAGGTGGCTCGGGATCCGGCAAAGGGATGGTTTGCAGGCTGTTTCGCACTCTTGGGTGCTCCGTGATAGATACAGATGAATTGTATCATGACATGATATCGTCGGACAGTGATTGTTCGCGTGCTCTGATTGAACGTTTTGGTCCTGATATTTCCGATGCGGATGGTGCGATAATACGACCTGTACTGGCTGATATAGTTTTTGGCGATTCACAGGCACTCTCCGATCTTAACAGGATAGCTCATTCTTTTGTCAGAGATGCATGTGAGTCCCTGATAAAAAAAGAACGGGAAAAAGGAACAGATATTCTCATTATTGATGCCCCTCAGCTCTTTGAGGCGGGTATGGACAGTATTTGCGATCATACTGTGGCTGTTGTATGCGATAGGCAGAGCAGGATAAAGCGTATATGCGACCGTGACGGTATTACCTCTATCAAAGCAACTGCACGAATGGTTGCTCAGCATACTGATGCATTCTTTTGCGAAAACTGCGATTATATCATAGACAACAATTCTGATATAGCAAGGTTGCTTTGCAGAGTCAGGGTTGTTCTTGACACAATAAAGGATTAGTTATTTATATGAAAAAGGCTATTTTACGTTCTCTTGCAGTAGTTATAGTGGTTAGTCTGTCTCTTGTGATAGGTTATTTTGCTTCTCAACTGTGGGAAAACGCTGAGAAGAAAGCGTATCCGCTTGTATACAGTGATTTTGTTGAAAGCTCGAGTTCATCCTTTGGCGTTCCTAAGAAGATCGTTTACGCAGTTATCAAAACTGAGAGCGATTTTGACTCTACGGCACAAAGTTCGGCAGGTGCGATCGGTCTTATGCAGATAGCACCCGCGACATTTGAAGAAATATCCGGAAAACTTGGCGATAGCTATGAAAAGGGTATGATGTATGATCCGGAGACAAACATCAGATACGGTACATATTATCTGAGTTATCTATATCGTTATTTCGGGGATTGGAATGTTGTTTTTGCGGCATACAACGCCGGAATGGGCACTGTCTCTGGGTGGTTGGATGATAGCAGCTGTACTGACTCGGAAGGAAATCTCGTGAATATTCCTTTCCCGGAGACAGAACAATATGTAAAAAAGGTAAATGACGCGATCAATAAATACATTGATTTGTACGGTGAAGAATTCTAATTATCAGGGAGGATTGTACAATGAGTGAAAAGGATATTATGTATAACAAAAAGAGTTTTTTTGATGTAGCACCGGATAAAGTAGACAAGACACAAGAATATGCAATTGGATATATGGACTTTCTGAATAATTCTAAGACCGAACGCGATGCTCTCAAATACACGATAAAGCTTGCCTGTGAGAACGGATATTCCGAATATAAGTTTGGAGACAAGCTGGAAGTTGGCGGAAAGTACTACCTTAACAACAGAGACAAATCGTTATATCTTTTCAGGATCGGTGAAGGGGATGTAAGCGAGGGAATTAGGATCCTGGCGGCACATATAGATTCACCGAGATTGGATCTGAAGCAAAGGCCTCTTTATGAAGACGGAGGCTTGGCATTTCTCAAGACACACTATTACGGTGGCATCAGAAAATACCAATGGACGACAGTTCCGCTAGCCCTTCACGGAGTGGTTGTAAAAGCAGACGAGAGTGTAATTGACGTAGTGATCGGAGAGGATGAGTCTGATCCTATTCTTTATGTAAACGATCTTCTTCCTCACCTTGCCCACAAGCAGTCAGAGGCTCCTTTAGGCACTGCAATAACAGGTGAGCAGTTGAATCTTCTTGTCGGTTCTCAGCCTATTGACGATGATAGCGATGCTGTTAAGAGACATGTAATGAGTATTATTAATGAAAAATACGGAATTACCGAGGATGATTTTGTCAGTGCCGAGCTTTGTGCTGTTCCGCAGGGAAAGGCACGTGATGTTGGCCTTGACAGATCTATGATTGCCGCATACGGACACGATGACAAGGTGTGTGCTTATCCTTCGGTTACGGCGTTGTTTGAATCTACTAATACAAATTCTACTCAGATGGTAGTTTTGGCTGACAAGGAAGAGACGGGAAGCGACGGTAATACAGGTATGCAGTCACGGCTTCTTTGTGATCTTATTGAAGAGATAGCTCTGCAGAGAGGAGCAAACCCGCGTCTGGTCAGAGCTAATTCGTTTTGTATTTCAAGCGATGTGACAGCGGCTTTTGATCCTAATTTTGCCGATGTATATGAAAAGGCGAATTCAGCTATGCTCGGTTGCGGTGTGGCAATGTCCAAATACACAGGCTCAAGGGGTAAGGGCGGTACCAGTGATGCGTCTGCTGAAATTGTCGGAAAAATACGCAGGATCTTTTCAGATAACGGTGTTGTATGGCAGTCGGCGGAGCTTGGAAAAATTGATATCGGCGGCGGCGGTACTGTTGCTAAGTTTATTGCAAATCTTAACATTGACACTATCGACATCGGCGTTCCGGTGATCAGCATGCACGCACCGATCGAGGTCATTTCAAAGGCTGACCTGTATTGTGCACATCTTGGTTTTCTCGCTTTTTTATGCGACTGAATTAATAATGAAAAAGGTTAGATTGCAACTATGATCAATAAACTGAATGATGCGGAGCTTAGATTTGTACACATAGAGCAAGAGCTTGCTCTTCCCGAGACTGTAGCTGATATGGAAAAGTACAAGGCTCTGATGAAGGAATATAAGCAGCTGACTCCTGTTATTGACAAATTTCGTGAGTATAAACAACTTGAGAGTCAGATGTCGGATGCATTGGAGATTGCAGACGATTCATCAGCTGACTCGGATATGCGTGAGCTTGCACGTGCTGAATACGAAGAACTGAAAGCCAAACTGGAACAATCAGTCGAACAGCTAAAGATTCTGCTGCTTCCTAAGGATGAAAATGACGATAAAAACGTTATTGTCGAGATTCGTGCAGGTGCAGGAGGGGAGGAGGCTGCCCTGTTTGCGTATGTGCTTTACAGAATGTACAACATGTATGCTCAGTCAATCGGGTACAAGTGCGAGCTTGTGGGATGCAACGAAACTGAACTTGGGGGATTTAAGGAAGTCAGCTTTACCGTTATGGGAGAGGGTGCGTATTCCAGACTGAAGTTTGAGTCGGGTGTTCATCGCGTACAGCGAGTACCTGAGACTGAAAGCCAGGGCAGGATACAAACTTCGACCGCTACTGTAGCTGTTCTGCCTGAAGCTGAGGATGTTGAGATTGAGGTCAAAGACAGCGATATTATTATAGAATCGTGTAAATCGAGCGGTGCCGGAGGTCAGCATGTCAACAAGACCGAGAGTGCGGTCAGACTTACTCACAAACCTACCGGAATTGTAATAGAGTGTCAAAATGAACGCAGCCAGTTCCAAAACAAGGATAAAGCACTGAAGCTGCTAAAGGCAAAACTCTATGATATGAAGCTCACCGAGCAGAACGAGAAGATAGCAAGTGAGAGAAGAAGTCAGGTAGGTACGGGAGACCGAAGCGAACGCATACGTACCTATAATTATCCTCAGGGAAGGGTAAGCGACCATAGGATAGGTCTGACATTATACTCACTTGAGGCATTTTTGAACGGAGATATAGGTTCAATGATAGATGCACTGATTACAGCTGATACGGCAGAAAAGCTGAAAGGTTCAGAGCAATAATGAATACAAAGTATTTGCTACTAGACAAGCATGCTCCGGAGCTGGAAAAGTTATCTGAGGCGGCGGACATAATTCGCGGTGGGGGACTTGTTGCATTTCCTACGGAGACAGTATACGGACTTGGAGCAGACGCAACTAATCCACTCGCTTCTGACAAAATATATAAAGCAAAGGGCAGACCTTCTAACAATCCTTTGATCGTGCATATATCGAACATAGAGGATGCTGAGAATTATGTTCGTACGGACGATCGTTATTATAAGATAGCCGAAGCATTTATGCCGGGACCGATAACGGTAATCATGCCCTCGATCGGAACTGTAGCCGACTGCGTATCAGCAGGACTTGACACTCTTGCAATAAGATGCCCTGCTCATCCTGTAGCACGAGAGCTTATTCGTCGGAGCGGAAGACCGATAGCCGCTCCGTCAGCAAATACTTCCGGCAGGCCCTCTCCTACAAGTGCTCAACATGTCAGACATGATCTTGACGGAAAGGTCGATATGATAATAGACGGCGGAGAGTGTGAGGTAGGTCTTGAATCCACGATAATAAAGCTGACGGATGATAAATGTATTTTGCTAAGACCCGGTGGAATTACATACGAGATGCTGACAGAGGTTCTTGGTTACGTTGAGCTTGGACGCGGTGTTATAGAAAAACCGGATCAGGGCATGAAAATAGAGAGTCCGGGAATGCTTATTGCACACTATGCACCCAAGGCACCTTTGTATCTTGTGAGGGGAAAAAAGGACGCTGTTGTGTCTTTTTTAACCCGGCAATCAAAGAAGGAAGGGCACTTTGTTTTGTGTTATGACGGTATAATAGATCGGAGCGATAATGTAATCTCGCTTGGACGAGAACATCAGTACAGCGATGCGGCAAGACTCCTCTTTTCATCACTGCGTCGTGCGGATGATCTCAGTGCAAAGATTATTTACGCACCTTATCCTGAGCAGAGCGGCATTGGTCTTGCACTTTTGAACAGGATGCTTAGAGCATCTGCTTTTAAAGTTATAGATGTATAATTGAGCTAAAGGTTGTACGATCTATACGGTTTCAGAAAAATGTGACTTGTTAGATATCGGCGTATTTATATGACAAATTTTTTTATGTGAGGAGATCAAATGGCAAAAGCAAAAAAGAAAGATGCGAACAAGAGGGAAATGGCACCTCATAAGCCTGCTGTACCTCAGCCTATTACAGAAACAATAGAAAAAAACTATATGCCTTACGTCATGAGCGTTATCGTCTCGAGAGCGATTCCTGAGATAGATGGATTTAAACCATCGCAAAGAAAGCTGCTGTACATGATGTATAAAATGGGTCTTCTTACGGGGGCTAGGACCAAGAGCACAAATGTCGTAGGACAAACCATGAAGCTCAATCCTCACGGAGATGCAGCGATATATGAGACAATGGTTCGACTCACAAGAGGCAATGAGGCACTTTTGCATCCTTTTATAGATTCAAAGGGTACATTCGGAAAACAGTACAGCCGTGACATGGCTTATGCTGCATCCAGATATACAGAGGTCAAGCTTGACAGTTTTTGTACTGAACTTTTCAAGGGAATAGACAAGGATGCGGTAGATCTTGTTCCTAACTATGACAATCAGATGACGGAGCCTGTGCTTTTACCTACTACATTTCCGAATGTTCTGGTTTCTCCGAATACAGGTATAGCTGTAGGAATGGCAAGCTCTATATGCTCATTTAATCTCGGAGAGATCTGCGATGCGACTATCGCTATTCTCAGAAACCCTAAGACAACTACAGAAAAAATGCTCGATATAATACCGGCTCCTGATTTTTCTGGCGGTGCATTTGTGGTTTACGATAGAGAGAAAATGCGTGAGGTCTACGAAACAGGCAGAGGTGCAGTAAAGCTTCGTGCCAGATACGTATACGATAAGGCTGAAAATTGCATAGAAATAGTGGAGATACCCTATTCGACTTCTATTGAGGCGATCATGAAAAAGCTCACGGATCTTGTCAAGGAGAATAAGCTCAAGGAGATATCAGACTTCCGTGACGAAATAGACTTGAATGGTTTCAAGCTCACGTTAGACCTCAGAAAAGGCGTTGATCCTGATAAATTTATGGCAAAGCTGTATAAGCTCACCCCGCTTGAAGACAGCTTTGACTGCAATTTTAATATCCTTATAGACGGATCCCCCAGACAGATGGGTATTTGCGAGATTCTTCGTGAATGGATTCGTTTCAGGATGAACTGCTTTTGCCGTGAGATGACCTTTGATCTTCAAAAGAAGAAGGACAAACTCCATCTTTTGCTTGGATTAGGTAAAATACTGCTTGATATAGACAAAGCGATTGCTATTGTGAGAGGAACTGCTGAAGAAGCAATGGTAGTGCCTAATCTAATGAAGGCTTTTTCAATCGATGAAATTCAGGCTGAGTATATCGCAGAGATAAAACTGCGTCACCTCAATCAGGAATATATTCTTAACAGACTTAAAGAAATTACCGATCTTCAGGCAGAGATTGCACGCTTAGAGGATATTCTTTCGGATGAGCTAAAGATCAAGGCATGTATTATAGATCAGCTCAAGGATATTAAGAAAAAATATGCCAAACCCAGAAAAACAAATATTATCTATGCTGAGGATATCACGGATACAGAGCCCGTATCATTTGTTGAGAACTATAACGTTAAGCTTGTTTTCACAAAGGATGGATACTTCAAAAAGATCACTCTTGCCTCGCTTAGAGGAAGTGATATTCAGATGCTCAAGGACGGAGATAAGATCGTGAGCATGGTAGATGCAGACAATCTGACCGAGCTTATATTTTTCACAAATCAATGTCAGCTTTATAACACGAAAGTGTCTGATTTTGATACATGCAAGGCATCTGCACTCGGTGATTTTGTAGCGGCAAAACTGAAAATGGATGAGGGCGAGAGACCCGTTCTTATGATAGTAAACAAGGATATCTCCGATGACGATAAGATGGTATTTATCTTTGAAAACGGAAAAGGTGTCCGTGTTCCCATGTCAGCGTACAAAACCAAGAGTGCAAGAAAGAAGCTCACAGGTGCATATTCTGATGCATCGGCCCTTATAGGGGCATTTTATCAGAAAGAAAGTGCGAATATTCTTCTTGTATCAGATGCTGACAGAGCTATAATGATAAATACCAAGCTTATTCCCGAGAAGTCAACAAGGACGAGTATGGGAGTTCAGCTCTTTACACTTAAGGCAAAACAAAGACTGGTCGCTGCATACGCAGATCTTGATGAGGATTTCGGCTCGGAGGAAAGCTACAAAAAGATCAAGGTACCGGCTCTCGGAGTCGCACTTACTGCAAAGGATAAAAAACTATTGAAGTAGTTTTTTGATGTCATTTTGTCTATAGAGAGTGAAAATAGTATTAAATTTGCAAAAATACTTTACTTGCTGATTATTTTGTGGTACAATGTCAAAAGAATGTGAAACGGAGGTAAAACATGAGCCGACTTAAAAAGATAGTTGTCCCTGTTCTTTTATGCATACTGCTTGGCAGTACTGCCATTTTTGCGACTTCAGACAGCTTTGACAGCTCCGTTGACCCTCTCGTTTCTCTTAGTTATATCAGGGAAGTAGTGATCCCTGACCTCGAGGCACAGATCCACGAGGCAAAAGCAATAGCTGAAGCCAACAGTGAAAAAGCTTCAAAGAGTGAGCTTCAGTCTGTTGCTAACAGAGTTTCATCGCTTGAAAAACAGATGGCCAAAATTCAGGCATCGGTCTCTTCCATTCTCGAAGCTCTCGAGGATGAGGAAAACAAGCCTCTTTCTGCAGCGTACAACATTGTTTATATGAAATACGGACAGAAGCTGTTTTCACAAAAGCACTCCTTTGAGATAATTCTTCGTACCGGCGAGGCTGAGGTCATCTCTCCTTTTTCTTACGATAACGGCAGTGAATATGTTATGGGAATAGCTGATATTACATCAGGAACCGATGTTACTGACGGTTCGGCTATCGAGAAAAATCACATGCTTGTCGTACCTAGCGGAGGAGACGGACGTGGTATTCTTGTGACGAGCGAGGATGCATATATTTTGGTGAGAGGAGAGTATTACATTGTCGAGTAAGAATCAGAATACGGATAATGTCAAGAAGAACACAAAACAGACAAAACAGCAGAAGTTTGTTCGTTTGGTATGCTTTTTCTTGGCAGCACTCATGATCCTTTCTTGCGTTTCGGTTCTGGCTTATGTCTTTGGATCCAGCTGGAATGTCGCAGCTGACTCGGGTTATGCGTTTCCGAGCAATCTAATAGCCGTAGGACTTGAATGCGGTAAAAACGAAGTAGCCGTTGGTTTTGAAGTTTCAACAACCAACGGTTTCGTTGTAAATTCGGCAACTATCGGCAGAGACGAACGCTATGTGAATAGAATTTACTCGCTCCCTCACAACTATGTATATGTTGTCAATGACGCGAATCTGTCAAAACATTCTGATACATATACAAACTACGACGGTAACAGTGCTGCCATAGGCGGGTATCATCTCGAAATAAAAGAAATGTATGTTGATTCATCCGGACAAAAGGTTCCGCAAAAGCTTGATATACCTTCGGAAGACCGTCTTCGTGAGGTTATTGCGGATGTGGAGACTTTGATATCTGGCAGTTCCTACAATGCTATACCTTGCTATATAGACAACAGATATGTCGTTCGAGTCGGCGATTTTTCTACGGCAGATAATGCAAATAACGCACTTGCTTCCCTTGGTAAACTTACAGAAAAATATAATGTTGGTTTGGCTGAGCCTTCTGCAAGTGCTGTCAGTATTATTGATCCTAACCTTAATAAGGTGCTTTTTGAGTTTGACTGTTTTTCTCAGCTTGGAATATCTGCTACAACAGGATATCTAAAGACCTATGATTCGAGGCTGTACGGTGGAACCTTATGCTATAAAAGAGCTGATGGAGGCGTTCAGGTAACGAGCCTTGTTGATTTCGAGGAATACGTATGCTGTGTTGTACCGTTTGAGATCGGAGCTTCTTGGAATTACAACGCAATAACGGCTTTTTCGATAGTTGTTCGTTCGTATGCACTCAGACATAAGTGCTCTCACTTTTCGTCGCACAATGTAGACGTGTATGATGATGCAACAGACCAGGTCTACGGCGGATACTCGCGTGTCACAGATAAAGTCATAACTGCCTGCAATGAAACAAAAGGACTTGTAGCTTTCTGGGGAGGGACGCTTGCCAGCCTTTATTATTCAAGCTCTACAGGAGGATATGTCGTAGGAAATAACTATGTTTGGGGATCTGCTCCGATTCCGTATCTCGCTACCAAAGCGACCCCCTGGGAGAACTATGTCGACAGAGGAAACGGACTGTGGGAGGTTGAGGTATCCCCGACCGAACTTGCCGCTTCTTTACGTGAGGTGTCATCATGTGCTAATCTCAGCTCTCCTATTGCGTCTGTTACCGTTAATTCCACTGCCGGTGAGAGCGGATATGTAACTTCAATCACGTTTGTTGATACAGCGGGAAATCAGGCTACAGTAGGCAATACGGCAAGCAAGGTGAAAAGTGCACTATATGACTTTGTTTACAGTGCTAATTTTGTAGTGGGAAAGGGAAGTGTCGAATGCAATTATAATGTCATTCGAAGCGTGAATGTGTTTAAAGGCGACGATTCTCTGGGATTTGTTGAGCAGTATCCGGGGTATTTTAACAAATTCAATATCAGCGATTATAATGTAATGACCGCTAATGGCCAACTACCCACGGGAGATTCATATTTATCAATGCTGACTCATGTGGGACGAAAATCTGTGACAGTAGAGAAGGCAAATGTTCTTACAGCTCAAAATTACAGAGATCTTTTTAATCGCGGAATAGACATTGATAATATTTATAACACTGCCTCAGAACCATCAAATCCGCCTATTTACAACGGAGAGACCGGCGTTACGGTAGATCTCACTCCTATATCAAAGACTGTAACTGCATCTAATGCTGAAAATTTTGTTTTTGCAGGAAAAGGATGGGGACACGGCGTCGGAATGAGTCAGTACGGAGTTTTGGATCTGGCTAATGCAGGAATGGCAGGTACTTCGATTATCAAAACATATTTCGAGGGAGTTACAATTTCTCATTATTGATTTACATAAACAAAGAAGAGACTGTTTTTTTCAGTCTCTTCTTTTAGAAAGAGGATAAGATATGATTGATCTGATAGCAGATGCAGATGCAAAAGAGATATGTGATATACTGGATGCAGCAGGATTTGTATCTTATCCTGTAGGAGGATGCGTAAGGGATGCTATAATGGGATTTATCCCACACGATATAGATATTACGACTGCTGCCCACCCTGACAAAGTAGCCGGGATATTTTCCTGCTTAGGATATAAGGTTATAAAAACCGGAATAAAGCATGGCACAGTAACATTATTATATAACGGAAGAGAATTTGAGATCACTACAATGAGAAGCGAACAAGGATACAGCGACAAACGTCACCCCAGTGAGATCAGATTTGTTACAGATATTGAGCAAGATCTTAAAAGACGTGATTTCACTGTCAATTCAATGGCTTATTCTTATAAGGAAAGAAAGCTCATAGATCCTTTCGGAGGTCAGGAGGATATTGACCGTGGTATCATTCGTTGTGTCGGTAACGCATCAGAGCGTTTTTCAGAAGATGCACTGAGGATCATGCGTGCACTGCGATTCGCATCAAAACTCGGATTTGATATTGATGATGTGACTGCATTTGCTATGCGAGAATGCAAACAAGACCTAAGAGATATTTCTTCTGAACGTATATACAATGAGCTGTGCGGGGTGCTGTGCGGAAAAAACGCAGGAAAAATAATTCGTGAAAATTATCTGATACTTGCAGTTGTGCTCCCTGAACTATCAGAGTGCTGTGGTTTTGATCAGAATAACAAACACCACTGCTATGACGTTCTTGATCATATACGTTTTGTTGTCGATAACATTCCACCTGTTCATTATCTTCGTTTGGCAGCTCTGCTTCATGATATAGGTAAACCTCAATGCTATACTGTTGGAAAAGACGGTCAAGGCCATTTTTACGGACATGCAAAGAAAAGCTACGAGATAGCATCCCGTTTTTTGTCTGAAATGAAAGTGGATAATGACACTAAAAACAAAGTTCTGCTTCTGGTCAAGAATCACGACACACCTCTTCCAAAAGAGGAAAAGGAACTGAAGAAACGAATATCGAGGTTGGGAGCAGATATGTTCTTTGATCTTTTGGAGCTGGAGCGTGCAGACTGTAAAGCCCAGGATGAAAGCGTCAAATATCGATTGAAAATGTATGACGAGATAGAATGTATAGCCAAAGATATTATAGAAAGAGGAGAGTGCCTAAAAATCACTGATCTAATGATCGACGGAAATGATATTATTTCTTTGGGCGTGGATGAGGGGAAATGTATAGGGGAGATCCTGAGGCGTTTGTTGAGTGAAGTTATTGACGGCGTTCTAGACAATAATCGAGACGTGTTGATGAAAAGGGCGAAAGAACATCTCGAAAAAATGTTTTGATATAAAAACGTTTCTTCGCTTTTGGCAGTAAAAAATGTGCATTTTATGTAATCCTCTACTAAAACGAAACAGAATTAATACAAAAAAAGCTGTAAAATTTACAACGAATTCTATCGAAACAATCTGTGGTTGTGATGATTTTGCACAAAAAAACATATTTTCTCTTGGTAAAACCAAACCAATTTTTTCGTTTTTCTATAAATTATACTAATAAACTTGACTTTCAAATGTAAAATGTGGTACAATTTAACCAATGATATTTATTATTCAGGAGGGAATAAGTATGAACAAAAAAATATCTAAGGTTCTGGCTCTCTTCCTCGCGGTAATTATGTCATTGCCCCTCGCATCATTTGCCTCTATCGGCATTTTTGCAGAGGACGCAACTGACTCTACTGTGACCGAAGAGTCCGCTTATACGGAACCGACAGTCCAAGGCACGACAGTGTCCTATTTCTCGTATGCAGGTTCAGACTCAAATGATGGTTTGTCTGCTGCTACTATGAAGAAGACGATTACCCCTGCATGGACTTTGCTCCATGATGAGGGCGGTACACTCGTCATCCCGGCAAAGGGATTTATCAGCGGTAACCTTTCTCTTTCCGCTAGACTCGGTCCCGTTTTGATTACGGCAAGAGATACAGACGGTACTCTGTATTTTGACCCCGCGAATCCTGATGTAGCAGGTACAAATCAGAAGGGGATGTTTATGATTGCAGCTTTGATGACTGTAACGTTCAACAGTGACGTTATCTTTGATGAAGTTGTAATTCTTCAGAGAGCATGTACAAAGGATGCTAACGTTGCAAACATCCGCATATCCAGCAATTCAACAATGGTCATCGGAGAAGATGTTCAGTTCCTTACTTCTTCTGATGCTGTTGCTAACACCAAGCTTACTGTTGACGAGGGATCTACTCTTATCGTTAAGGCAGCCGGAGCTTTTTCCTACAACGGTGCGGGTAAGATTTTTATAGACAAGAACCTCGTTGGTAATGGAATTAGTGCATCTCAGTTTTCAGCATTCCAGGGCGAGCTTTATGATCTGGACGGTAATCCTGTATGTGATATCGTAGGTCATAAGTATGTTCCCACACTTATTAACCATACATACAAGAATATTTGCTCTTCCTGCGGAAATGATGACGGCGTATATTCGGTTGTTCGTCCCGAGGTTACTTCCGACACAGTAGGTTATTGGGCAAACGGTTCTACAGGTGACGGTTCTTCTCTTGACTCTCCCGTACAGAGTGGTGGCGGAATTGACGGAGTAATCAACAACGGTGGTACCGTTTACGTAGTAGGTAAGGGTTATGTAGGAGGTGACTACACCTTTGCACTTGGCGGCACAACAAAATTCACCGCTGTTCTTCCCGACGGTACCGACTTCAGAGACAAGGATAAGGACGGTAACGTAGCTGATCAGTTCGGTGCAGTTCTTTGGCCCGGTGAGAAGACACTCACATTTGACCAGGATCTCGTATTTGAAAAGGTAAATATTCTTTCGCGTAACAGCAAAGCACCTGTTATGAACTTCAAAAACGGTTCTACTGTAGTTTTTGATGAAGTTGGATTTACCCGTGCGGGAACATCCGGTTTTTCCGGAATCGCACTTAATATTGAACTTGGTTCAACTGTTGTTATTAACAATAACTGTTTCGGTCAGATTTCCTCTGTTACCGGTGAAGGTACACTCATTATCGGTATGAACTGTGTTAATGCAGGTCTTGTTACCGGTAAAGGTGTTGAGAACTTCACAGGACTTATCATGACTACAGAGTCCAAAGAAGTATGTGCATATACCGGTAGCCACAGCTATATAGACGGTGTTTGTGAGATATGTGGAACAGAGCAGGGGTCTACAACTACTAAGATCTATGTTGCAAAGAATGCTTCAGGAGACGGTCTCACTCCCGATAACCCCACAAACTCTATCAGACGTGGATTTGAGTATGCTTCGGCAGACCCGATCGAGATCATCCTCGTTGATGATGTCGAAATTACAAGCGGCATAGCTTGTCAGGCACAGAGTCAGGATGTTACCATTACAAGTATTGATCTTGATGGTGACGGTGTATATCCCAAGCTTATTATTAAGTCTTATATTAACTTCTATAATGAAGGCTCCGGAAATACAATTAAGTTTGAGAATATTGAGATCCAGTCCGATAGAACAGGTACTGTATCGTTCTTCATGAACTACAACAATCTTGTTATCGGTGATAATGTAACATGTACTCTTTCCGGAAACTATACAACTGCTGAGACCGGAATCGGTTATTACCCCTCTATCTTCGCAGGTTATCTTGAGAGTGCAGGCGAAAACACAGTTGAAGCTAAGTCCAATGACCGTGATTGCACCATTACTGTTGAATCAGGAACTTGGAGAATGATACTTGGCGGAAACAGAAGAAACTCTTCTGACTACGCACTTGCAAACAACTCCGGCGATGTTACTATCAATGTATCCGGCGGTACTATCATAGGTAATGAAAACAACGGCGTTGCTATTGCAGGTACCGGTGAGAACTTCTATTCCGGAAATGTCAATATCAATATCACAGGCGGTAATATTCAGAAGGATATCTACGGTGTGTATGACCTCGGTATGTACGGCGGTACTACTCCTTACGGTGCATACGGACTCAAGGGAGATATCGCGATAGATATTACAGGCGGTAATATTGCAGGAAACATCTATGCAAAGGCAGATAATATCAGAATACCCGCACTTGTTCGCGGTGCAGTCGATGTAAATATCGGTGCAGATGTTCAGTTCGAGGATATCATTACAGTTGACCTTCGCGGTACTGTTGCTTACTCAGGACAGAACAAGGTATCATCAGTAAACTGTGATGATTCCGTTTCGGATTACATTAATACCAAGTTTGTAGATGTAGTAAATGGCTCAGAAACTAATGATGGCGAGCCTCAGAGAATAGCATTTGTCGGAGATTCCATTACTCAGGGAACAGGTTCCGGCGATTACAAGCTTTATTCATATCCCGCACAGCTCCAGGCTATGCTTAATACCGATACATACATGGTCGGTAACTTTGGTGTCGGAGCATCAGGTGTTCTTCCTTCCACAAGATACTATTACAATGATACCGTTCAGTATCATCTCCTTATGGAAGAGTTTGAGCCTACCATCGTATCATTTGCACTCGGAACCAACGATTCTCTGTCTGCCGGCGGTGTATATGGAGTTGCTAAGGATTTCGAGAACAGATACTACAACATGATCAAGGGTGTCGCAGATCTTGATTCCGTATCTAAGGTTTATGTCGCAACACCTCTGCTTAGACTTGATTCTCCTGCAAGACAGGCAAGAAATGCATCTATTGTTGAGCCTGCTGTCAGAAACATTGTAGCTACACTTAAAGCTGAAAACTACGATGCAACTGTATTTGAGCTCAATGCAAATACCTACGAGGCAGTTCTTGGAGAAACAGTACTCGGAACTGACAAGCTTCATCCTACAGCTGACGGCTATTCTGTAATGGCTCAGGCGTTCTATGATGCTATATTCAACGGTACTGTAGATGTTCCTGACGGTTACTATGTTGATACATTCTATGTATCTGACAACGGTACAGCTACAGGTGCAGGTACAGCTGAGGATCCTTCTACTCGTTATGAAGTAGGTCTTGCAAGACTCAACAAGAACGGCGGTACACTTGTTATACTTGATTCTTATACTATTGAGTCTGATATAGTAACTCCCGTTGACATGAATAACATAACGATCAAGGGTGAAACAACTGAGGCTACTCTTACTTGGAAGGGTAACACTCTGAAGCTTGGTTCTGATGCTGTTATCGACCAGCTTAAGGTTATCACAACAGCTAACGCACCTTACATTGTTGCATGGTATAATGATGTTACTATAGGTGAAAACTTCATAAATGAAAAGACAGGAACAAATGATCTTGGTTTCGTTGCAGGATACTTTGTATATGAGACAATGTCTGAGACTGTTGCTGATACCTCAACAACCTATGACACGGTTGAGTCTGCTTCCAGCTCCAATGATGTTAAGGTAGTTATTAAGAACGGTACATTCGGTGCCATCCTTCTTGGAAACAGAAGACTCTCCGAAAAGGCACCGATCGGTCTTTACTCAGGTAACATGACTGTTGAGCTTCTTGGCGGTACTCTTACAGGAGTATGCGAGTCTACTGTAGCCTCTGCAGTTCTCGGCATGAATAACCTCTCCGGAAATGTTTCTCTTACCATTGACGGAATGAACATTGCTTCTACCATATACATGGTCAGCAGAACAGCTACTCTTGTAGGTGTAGTATATGATTCTACTCTTAATACCGGTAGCATATCTCTCACAGCTGCAGCATCTGTCATTGATGCACATGTAGTTGATAACCAGAGACCCGATGCAGAGGATACTCAGCATGCTGAGATAGAGAATCTCACCATCAATAATACCACAGCTGCTGGTGATATTGACGAGGATGGAGTTGTTGCAAACTCTGATATTACTCTTGTAATTCGTTACCTGTCAGGCTTTGAAGTTGCCGGTGCTAGACTTAGCGGTGACTACAACGCTGACGCAAAGGTTAACAACCGTGACGCTATAGCTCTTATCCAGAAGCTGGCTGTTGCTCAGTAATTACCTAAAACCAATTTCAGAAGGCGGAAGGAAACTTCCGCCTTCTCATTTCGTTTCACAGTCAAGACCACCGGTTCAACTGGTGGTCTTGACTTCTTTTATCAGTCTCAATTTTATCAATTGTTGTTTTACGATCATACTTTGTTTGATGATCTACAACAGATCTCATTCTTCTCGTTTTTTACCGAAATACACTTGAACTTAGTCTCTATATGTGTTAAAATGATAACATTAAAGACCGTAACTTGTTTGATCTTTGCATTATACATGAAGGAGCATAATTATGCGTATAGGTATAAAGTTATCGCTTGTTATTTGTTTGATATGTGTTGTTTGCTTGTCGGGTTTTAATCTGTATCCGTCAGCAGATATCGGCAGTTGGACAGATGACACGCGGTTTGATTCAGGGTGGCTGGGAGATTATGAGAAGACATCCGAGTATGTTATTTCATCAGAGGCACAGCTGGCTGCTTTTTTGCATTCATCTGTTAACGGATACACTTTTGAAAATAAAACTGTAGTGTTATCTGCTAACCTCGATATGTCGGGTGGGTACTGGTCCGCAGCTTTTAACTCTGATAAGCCTTTTCTCGGTGTTTTTGATGGACAGGGTTTTATTATTAGAGGATTAACCACAAAGCAGGATAGTGATTTAGGCGGATTTATATCCTATAATAACGGAACTGTAAAGAATCTTTTAGTTGAGGTAAATATTACTGCTCAGACCTGTGCAGCTGTAGCAGTATATAATAACGGAACAATAACTAACTCTGCAGCTATAGGATATTTGGGTTCGGATTCAACTTTAAAATGCGGGGGTATTACGTGCGACAACAACGGAACAGTTGAAAATTGCTACAGTGCAATTTCAATGAAAGTTACATCAACGGAAGGTGTAGTGCAGCTTGGCGGTGTTTGTGTTTCTAATTCATCTGTTGTAAACTCATGCTTTTGGGATCTGACAGATGTAGGCTACATCAACGGCAATGAATTTACTAACAGTGAGAAAATTACTGATAAAAAGGCACTTTGCGACAAGCTCAATCTATTTTCTTCTCAACATGGTCTTTGCACATGGAAAGAAGACAGTACAGTGTTCGGAGGTTATCCTACGGCGGTTACACCGTATATTCCTGATAATTCAGTTCCTGTAACCGGCATCTCCTTTACTTCCAGAGAGCTTACCATGTATAGAGGAGATATTGCTACTATTGAATATCAAATATATCCTGATAATGCGACTAATCGCTCTCTTATATGGCTTTCTACGAATGATGATGTGGCAACTGTCGATGCAGAAGGAAACGTAATTGCTGTGGGTGTTGGATACACAACTATCAGAGCTACTACCGAAAACGGAGAGAAGGTTGCAAACTGCTTTATTACAGTTAAGTCTGATAGAAATATTATTCAAAGCGAGAGCATCAAGCTGGATAGTAACGAATACCGAATCACCATCGGCCAAACAGCCCAGATTAGATATGAGATATATCCTGAGAACGCTTCCAATCGAGGAGCTTATTATAAGGTATCAGATAACAGAATCGTTTCATGCTCTACAAACGGTCTGCTAACAGCTCTAAGCCCGGGGTCTACTGTTGTCACAGTACTGTCAAGCGACGGTTACAGCAGCATATCTGCTCTTGTAACGGTAATTGAAGATTCGTATGCCAGTCTTTGGGACGGAACTGTTGCACCGCAGTTTGCCGGTGGAGACGGTTCAAAGTCAAATCCCTTTGTTATTGATTCTGCATCTCAGCTGGCAAAGTTAGCAGCGGATGTAAATTCCGGTAACAGCTATGAGGGAGTATACTTCGTTCAAAAAATAAGCCTGATGATCAATAACACCAATGTTGAAAATTGGAATCAGACATTGACGACTCTTCAATCGTGGAAACCCATCGGATCCAGTTCAAAGACAGTTTTTAAGGGTCATTACGATGGGGGCGGTTTCGCTATCAATGGTCTTTATATAGATTCTTCTGACAATGGAGTTGGTCTGTTTGGTTATGCTTCTGACGGATCTATTTCAAATGTTGTTATAAAGAATTCTACCATTCGAGGAACTGAATTCTGCGGAGGGGTTGTTGGTTTTTGCTCTTCATATTTGACCGGATGTGAATTTTCAGACGATGCTATAGTAAAGGGCGATAAGTATGTCGGAGGTATTGTCGGCTATTCATCTGCCAAGGTAGAATATTGTCATAATTCAGGTAGCATCAGAGGTTCGGATACAGTAGGCGGAGTTGTTGGATACAGCGATAGTATTATACTGAACTGTTCAAACAAAGGTGTTGTAACAGGTTCTGAGAAGACGGGCGGAATTTGCGGCAGGACTTCGTATCCTGTGGAAAACTGTTTGAACACATCTTCTGTGTTTGGCAACAAGATGTGTGGAGGAATAGTAGGTCATGCGGCTATGGATGTCATAAACTGCTATTCATCCAAGTTTCCTGATGCTATGGAAAATGTCGGATTGATTGCCGGATATGCAGAAAAAGCCATAAGCTCATTCACTTATATTGAGTATAAAGCTTGCGGCAACTACGAGAATACAGAAAAACAGATCATTAGGAAGGTTGCGAACAACATAGTATTAGTTCACGACAATTCCTCGTTTATTGATAGATTGAACAAGTTTGTTGGATGTATCTCGTCAAATTCCTATTATGAGTGGACATTGACCGATCAGGGTGAACCTGCTTTGGCATTACATACTGTTGGCTTTTCAACCGTGGTTGACGGTGAATCAACAGTAGAACTTAGCGGTTCACAGATTGATGCTACTGTCGAATACAAGTTTGAATCTTTAGGTGAAGAACAAATAAAGGCGGCTTTATCAAAGATAAATATGTCTGTTCTTTTTGAAAAAAACAAAATTGGTGCATCTGACATTCTCTTTGCAAAAAAAATTACGAATTCGAAAAACACGATCGCACTTGAGCATAAAATAAAGCTTCCACTAAATCTGTCAGGAGTAAGAGCTGCTTTCCCCGATCTGACAGAGCATCAGTTGTTTTCTCATATTGCTCTGGTTAATATAACAGCACATGATGTATATATTTATATACCTGAGTTTGTAAACAAAAACAACGAGGGAATATTTGTAGGTACATTAAAATGTACATCTCACAGTATTGTGGACTCACAAGTCACAAACAACGGTGAACTGCCTAATAGAATATCCTTTATATATGATAATTCATCTGTTACATTATCCGCATCCAATATAGGTGTTTGGGTAATAACACAGCTTGGGGAGAATGAAAATATTTCACAGATAGAGACAGCACCCGTGGAGATAACTCTTCCTGTAGAACAAGATGAGCCAAAAGATGGAATTGATTTCGGCATAATAATAGCTATCATTATTTCTGTCATACTTGTATTCGGTGCATTGGGAATAATTTTGGTCCAAAGAAGCAAGAATAACATTCTAATCAATGGTACATCGGAACAATATGATAACGATGACTGATTTCATCTATGATAATAAAACAAGGGTCGGTATTTTTAAATATCGGCCCTTTGTACTATCTATTGACGGACAAGTTTTTTTGTGATAAAATCATTATAAATGATCGTTGGAGTTTTATATGAAATACACGCATGTAATTTGGGATTTTAACGGCACAATACTTGATGATGTCGGTATAGGAATAGAATCTACAAATCAGCTTCTTCGTGCTCGAAATCTGCCTGAGATACGTGATGTAGAGCATTACAGGAGTATTTTCGGTTTCCCGATAAAAGAATATTACCGCCGATGCGGCTTTAATTTTTCTGTTGATGACTACGAGTCCGTATTAGCACCGCAATGGGTCGAAGAGTATAATAAAAGAGAACATAAATCAAGCTTGTGCATAGGTGTACATGACGCACTTCGTTTACTGCAAAGAGCCGGTATCAGACAGAGTATTCTATCTGCTTCTGATTCACGCATGCTATATTCCCAGGTTCGACGTCTTGGTATAGCAGATTATTTTGAGCACATTATAGGATGCGATAATTTCTTTGCGTATGGCAAGACAGAACTTTGCGTTGATTTTGTACGCTTGCATCCCGAGCAACATTTTATTCTCTTAGGAGACACCACACATGATCATGAGGTTGCATGTGCGGCGGGAATTGACTGTGCACTGGTATTGACAGGGCATATGAACACACAAATGCTAAAAGCAACCAATGCCCCTTTGTTTGAAAACGCAATGGAGTTTTCAAAATATATTACAAATTTATGATAAAATCGGAGCTTTAAATATGCCGTTCGATGCAGGAATGTTTGCCGCTACCGTACATGAGATCAACAAGTACGCTATCGGTGCAAGAATAGAGAAGATTCATCAACCTGAAAAGGAAGAGATTGTTTTTGTATTTCATGATGTAAAAATTGATGGAATAAAAAAGAGTCTAAGATTGGTAATAAACGCAGGTACTAATAATCCCAAAATAGCTTTTTCACATATTGTAAAAGAAAATCCGGCAACTCCTCCAATGCTTTGCCTTCTGTTGAGAAAGCAGCTCGGAGGCGGCAGATTGGAATCGGTCATACAGCTCGGATTTGAAAGAGCCGTTATGATCGAATTTTCGTGTCGCGACGAGATGGGATTTGCTTGTACTAGGTATGTTGTCTGTGAAATAATGGGAAAATACTCTAATCTTATTCTCCTTGACGAATCTAAAAAGATCATTACAGCGATGAAGCTTATTGACTTTGCTACCAGCAAGGTCAGACAGATCCTTCCGGGGATGATGTATGAAAACCCTCCCGAGCAAAAAGGAAAGACAGACCCGCTGATTGAAACAAGAGAGCGTTTTTTGTTATCAATATCTAATGAAAGAGAAAAGGTTATTGACAAATATCTTATCGGCAAATACTATGGATTGTCTCCGCTGATAGCGAGGGAACTGTCCTATACTGCATGCGGCTCTGTTTCCTCTACGATAGAGAAATGCGATATATCAAAGCTTGCAGATGCTTTTTTTGATTATACCGACATAATAAACTCCAAGAGATTTGTTCCTTATATTGTTTATGATAAGGAGTCAAGACCTCAGGAATTTTCTTTCATGCCTATTTATCAGTATGGGGAAGGTTACAAGACTGTACGCATAGATGATTTTGGTGAGCTGACAGATAAGTTCTTTGAGCAGAGGGACAGAAATGAACGTATTAAGCAAAAAGCATCGGATCTGTTACACATAATAGGGAATGCCCAAAATAGGTTATCGAAAAAGATTGTAGTGCTTTCCGAGGAACTTGCTGCCACCGATGAGTGTGAAAAGTTCAGACGAGAGGCGGATCTTATTACTGCCAATTTATATCAATTAAAAAAAGGAATGGATCGAGTAACGGTGACAGATTACTACGATCAAGAGTGTCCTTTGGTGGATATACTTCTTGATAAACAGCTGACACCTTCTCAAAATGCACAGCAAAAATATAAAAAGTATACAAAACTAAAAAACGGCAAGGTCTTTTTGGCAGAGCAATTAGATATAGCGAGAAGCGAACTTGCTTATATTGAGACTGTCAGCGAATCTCTATCTCGTGCAGACGGAGAAACTGAACTTTCTGAGATAAGAGAGGAACTGTTTCGGTGCGGTTATTCGTCAAAATTCAAATTGCCTCAAAAGCCAAAAAAATACGTCCCCAAGCCTCTTGTATACCGTACCGATGGCGGTTACAGGGTGTTGTGCGGAAAGAACAATATTCAAAACGACTATATTACCTTTCATATAGCAGAAAAAGGAGATATATGGTTCCACGCCAAAAACCGTCCCGGTTCCCATGTTGTTTTGCAGTGTAACGGAGAGGAGCCGTCTGAGCTTGACTACACTCAGGCTGCTATGATTGCCGCGTATCATTCAAAAGCCAGTACTGATGTTATGATCGAGGTTGATTATACAAGAGTGAAAAATATCAAAAAACCATCGGGATCAAAACCCGGCTTTGTAATATATCATACTAATTATTCGACACTTGTTAACAGAGATGCGGATACAGTTGCTAAGTTGCTGTGCTTATGATCATAATAACAAAAACGGTTCACTTTTTAGGTGAACCGTTTTTGTTATTAGAAATTCATAAAGACAGTAAATTTGTTTTTGTCTGCTTTGAATTGATAAAAACCATTATGTTTGTTGCAAAAAGCCGCTATAAATCGAGTGCCAAACCCATGATCTTCATGATCGTTTATCGGAATATCATTTTCGTCAAAACTAATTTCACCTTCGTAGCTGTTTGCTATTTGAATAATAAATCTAGGTCTGCTTAGAACTTTAATATCAATGTATCTCTTATCTTCTTGTAGTTTTTCGCATGCATTTACAGCGTTTTCCATAGCGTTGGCAATAGCTGTTGCGAGTTCCGTTTCGCTCATAGGAAGAACATCCGGAAATGCAAATCCGAACGTTACTTTTATATTATGGTTTTCCGCCATTCTGATATAAGTGGACAACACAGCGTCTATGACGGGGTTCTGACAGTATCTTTTTACTTGCGGCTCTCGTATTTGCTCGCAGTATTCATCAAGTAAAGCCCTGCATTCGTCATATTGCATGCTATCGAGCAGACTTGAAATAGTTTTCATTTTGTGGCGGAAATTATGCCTTTCTACACGAAATTTATTATCTGCTTCAGCCAGTTGTTCCATACGTGAGGTGATGTTCGATATTTGCAATTTTAGTATGTTTTCCTGTTCAGTCATTTCGTGGAGTTTGTGTAAATGTCCAAGCGTGGATATTATGTTGATATAGATGACAGGCATCAAAATGAATAGGAGTATGAGCGGAAGAAGAGACTCAGGTCTCTCGGTTATCGGAGTGGGGTGTGTCATCAATATCGTCATAGTAAGATACAGCAGTAATCCGATTATTGCGTAGTGTCCCCAACCAAGCTTTGATACGTTTTGAACTTCTATATACATTTTGCGAACTTTTTTGTAGATCCAGATTTCCATAAGTGGGAAAATCAGTATTCTTACCGCAAACAAAACAATGTAGGAGTTGGGTGTAAGATAGTGATTTAGAATATTTGTAACATATAGGATCTCAAGGACTATAGTATCGACCATGCAGAAGGTAAATAAATATCTACCATCTCGGTGCTTAGCCGTAAACCAGAATATTAAACAGCTGGGAAGAGAAAGTGTGAGCAGCATCAGTGTTCCGTAGTTTTCAAATCCTATAAAAACAAACAAAAGAAAATTGGCAATAACCAGCGGAACAATTGTCGAGGAAATGATAATTGCAAAACGTTTTTTCGAGTAACGTGACTCGCATAGCATAAAAAATACCGCAAGTGCATGCAGCAGAGTCCATACTACAGATAAGTCTTTTAAGATCGTCATATCATATTCCCTCCGAGAGCCAATACTCGTTCCATGCTAACCGCAGCTCTCGACATGTTTTTTTGCCCAAATATACTTTATACTTGTCCAAAAAAACAACTGCATCAATTTCGACCATTGTGATGTGATGCAGATTAGCTACCATACTGGCACCGCACATTGTAAAACGCTTGTCCTTGACAAGTTCGCTTACTGCGTCCGTGAACGTAGTCCGAAGTGAAGTGCTCTCAACGATCTTGCCGTCGGTCAAGTGGTATACAACTGCACGCCTGGATAACTCACCGTAAAGAATACTGTCAAAAGTAATACGTGTATTGTTCTCTTTTGTTTTTACGATCAGACTTCTGTCCTTTTTTATAGAAAGGGATGAGACAGCCTCATCCATAACCGAGAAGAAAGCATCCTTGTCGATCGGCTTTAATAAATAATGAAAAGCACGAACGCGAAAGCTCTCAATGGCATATTCCTCGCTCGAAGTAAGAAATATGATCTTGCTGTCCCGGTTTGTGTTTCGTATCTGTTCACCGAGCTGTATACCGTTCATTCCCGGCATCACTATATCCAGTATGTATATGTCATACTCTCCTTGCTCTTTTGAGGCTGAGAGTAATTGCTCAGGATCAGAAAAAACATCGAAGGTGATATTTCTGTCCTTTCTCTGCTCAGCATATTCTTCGGCTATGTCCAGCACTCTTGCTCTGCATAGTATTTCATCGTCGCATATAGCTACTTTCAATTGGATCACCTCAAGTAATTGTTAATACTGTCATATTTTATCATACAAAACGATTTTTTTCAACAATTATGGGCTGAAAGTGAAATAGAATTAAAAAAATGCCTTATTTTACGCAAAAAAGGCTATATTTACACACTTTCGTTTTTTTTATAAATGCATGATATACTGTAATTACAAAAACTATTGGACAGTTCTTTTAACAGGAGCGTGATGAGAACAATATGATGAGAAATATCAGAGTCGCGGTATGCGGTGAACTCCCGACAGCATGCGATTATTTACTGAGGCAGGGAGTCGTAAAAATAGATAAGTATATGGATGCAACAGAACTTACCGAAGAAACAAATTATCACATGATATTGATTTATGCTCCGAATGCAGAAGGAATGCTCGATACTGTATATATACGAAGTCCCCACTCGGGGAAAGAAAAAACTGCAGTTCCTATACGTCTTCTCAATGAGCCATGTTGTCACTCAGCTTTACTTGAGCTAAAATCAATGATAAGACGCATTCTTGCTTCCGATTTAGAATTATATACTGAAGAGAAGCATGTAGAGTGATTCACCGGGTTTGATACATGATATAAAACAGACAAACTGAATTATAAACCATCTTTCCAAGGAGGGAATAAAATTATGACACGAAAAAACAAACTATCAAATCGTATATTGAGCATGCTTGTATGTGTAGCGTTGCTCTTTACTTCTTTTCCGATAACTGTTTTGTCAGCCACAGCTGCAATAAACACCGTAGCAGATCCGCAGACCCTTACAAGACCCGGGATGATATACGGCGACAACACAAAGAATGTCGGAAAAATTACGGTTGGAAAATCTGTAAGTGATAAAGATATTACGGTTAACGGTCAGAAGATAACCTTAGATGGTGAAGATAACTTTTTGGTTACAATTTCCCAGTCTGCACAGGTTATGGGACTTTCCTCTGAGATAAACCTTCCTCTTGATGTTGTTATAGTATTTGATACATCCGGAAGCATGGGAAATGATTCGGACGGAAACGGAAAGAATCGTACTCAGGAGCTTGTCGAGGCCGCTAACAAAATGATAGCTTCTTTGATGGAGATGAATGAGCTTAACAGAGTAGGTGTGGTTGCTTTTTCGGCTCACAACGCAGGAGGCGGTACTGCGGGATACAACGCAGCGAATGTTCTTTCCGAGCTTGCTCATTATGACGGAGAGGCTGCAACAGAGCATCTGACATGGGCTACAGGGGCAGGACCCTCTTGGGCACCTACAGTGCAACTTGTCCGCGGACGCTCAACTACTAACGGACAACTCAACTCACGTTATGGTACAGGCGGTGCAACAAATATTCAGGCCGGTGTAACTTTGGGTGCGGAGCTTCTTATGGAGGCAGACACGACTGTTGAGATCAATAGACAGCAGATCACTCGTATGCCTGTCATGATATTAATGTCTGATGGTGCACCTACTGTATCGGCTTATGAAAATGAGTGGTGGAATGCTTCTCAGACAAATAACCAAGGTCCCACTAATGCACCTTTTATGGGGAACGGTTTTCTCACAGTACTGACAGCTTCTTACTACAAGAATAAGATCACTGAGCATTATTACGGTTCTGATAATAGTACAAATTCTTGTTCCTTCTATACAGTTGGCGTTGAACTTTCGGCTGAGTCTACTCAGGACACGATTCAAGAGGTAGATCTTTCCTACATGACATTGGATCCGTCCTCGGAGTTTGTTGCCGGCTCTGATAACTATTACTATGACAGAGAAGATGCAACCGAATCGTTTTTGGATGCTTGGACCGGTTATCAGAACAATCAGGAGTTTTCGGTCAGGGTTTGGTCTGGTCAGTCAAGACACGATGGCTTTTATTACTTCTATAATCAGGCTCGCGTATTGTCTAACGGTAATGATTATAAAAACGGAGCCGATAATTGGACAACGGTTGGAAGAACGTCGGTTGTTGCTAACATTGATAGATCTATCAAGACGCTTCATTATAACGACAAATTTTATAATGTTCAGGATGTATCAAAGATATCAGATGCGTTTGATGATCTGTTGGTTGAGATAGCAAGAAAGGCTCTTACTGTCCCTACTAAGGTTACTACGGGCGATCATGACTTTGACGGTTACGTGACATTCACCGATCCAATCGGTGAATATATGGAAGTCAAGGATATGAAGGGCGTTCTGGCAGGCGGCTATTATTATCGCGGTTTGTCGTTTGCAAAGAATGTTGAGAACTACGGTACGAGCAAAGCAAACGCAGAATTCGATGATCTTTTGAGAGAAGTTGTAAAGACTCGTATGAATATGACTTCCTCTGTTGTAGATATCGACGATTTTGCACAAAAAGTATTGAACAGTGAAAACCAGGCTTACTATAATAGTGATGACGATTATGACAACTCTATTGTTTGGTGGGGAAGTAAATACGACTCCGGCGAAGAGGATGAGTCTGTTCAGGTAATAGGATTCGCTGATAATGATACAGTGGAATACATCGAAGAGCAGAGAGCTGCAGGAGCTATACCTTCCGATGCTGACTATGTTTGCCGTTCGTATTTCTTTTACGGCGAGGCGGGAGGTTCAAATCCCGATCCTGAGCACGACTATCTTTACTTTATAGTCAGAGTCCAGAGAGAGCTTGCTGCTCCTTACCGTGAGACTGTGGTTATCAGTGCACCCGCAAGTCTCCTATCTATGGAAAAGGTGCTTGTTTCTGAGTCTTATGACGAAAACGGCAATGCTGTTTATACTGCGACTGTAGAGCATCAAGAACCGGCTCGCGTAGTATACGAGGTAGGTTTGTGGGAGTCGATCACCCCAGAGAATGTATCATATATTGTTTCTTCGGATTATTCAAACGAAACAGTGAATGGAAGCGGATCTGTAAACTACAATCCGATCACAGACACATATAATTTTTTCACAAATGACTGGGATAGGACTCAGAGCACCGAGAGCCATCATCGAGGAATGGCAAAAGCAACTTTTGATGCGGCTGAGGACAATTCTTTTTACACCTATCAGCAGGATACTCTGATAGTAGATAAAAATGGTATTCCGGTTGCCTCCGATCCTACCGGAAAGATTGCATATTATGTCCGAGAGTATTACGAATGGACCGACAACGGTAATGACGGCACCTACACGGCTGAGAAGAAGTCTGTTTTGATCGAGATAGATATACCAAATGGCTCTGAGCTTATTAACAAAGACGGAAAATGGTATATTCCTAAGGGTGTTTACACTTCGGCTACACTTGTAGTGAACGGAGATGACACTCTAAAGGATGATCCAACTACCGATACTTTAAATGACGGAAACTTCACCGGTACATCATCCATCGTTGCACATCCTCACCGTACCGGTGGAGCTGATAACTCGCATTATACAGTATTTCTCGGCAACAACGGTATGCTCTCTCTCAAGGCAGATCCGTATGTTCCGGAAAAGACTGTATCCGTTAATCTTTCTGACACAGCTACCAAGATCACAGATGATGAAGGCAAGGCTGTTAAAGTTGGAGACGTCTTGACATATACGATCAAGGCAAAGAATGTCTTTGATCATCCGATAGATATCAAGGTTACTGACTATGTTCCTTTAGGTACCGACTTTGTTGAGGGAAGTGCAGGATACGGAGAGAGTGCTTTGTCTCTGACAAAAGACGTAAATATCAAACCTGACAACAATAACATTCTTAGATGGGAGTTGAAGAATGTAGGAGCAGGACAGAGCATGTTTGTATCGTTTAATGTTACGGTAAATGAAAGTGCTTTAAGTCTTGAAGCTGTTGCTGATACTATCAACAATACAGCAAGCGTACAGCTGGCTCATTATCCGCAGATCAGCACCAATACTACACACAATCCCCCTTACGGAAAGACGGTTACCGATGAAAACGATCTGGATATTGACGGTAAGCACGGTCACAAAGTAGGAGACATACTCAAGTATCATGTTCGTTTCCAAAATAACGCTACTGACGGAAACGGTAATTATATTCCTGCAGATGTTTTGGTTACAGACAAGATACCTGACGGTACTACTTATGTTGACGGTTCGGCAGATAACGGAGGAGTATACGACCCTTCTACCGGTGTAATCACATGGACCTTTGATAATATGCCAGCTGATACAACAAAGGTGGTTAGCTTTGAAGTACAGATAAACGCAAGTGCAAAAATACTCCAAAACGGCACTCAGCCTGAAGATGGAGAGATATATCTTCCTAATACCGCAAGAGTTGTGATTGATGCTGACCCCGCCATAACTCTTACGACCAATACTACTGAAAACTGGGCGGATGTTGGGGACATGATCATCAGCAAGACGGTTGAAAACGGTCATGATACCTCCGGAAGCTTTGTAATTAATCTTACCGAGTCTACCGGAATGCTTGACGGTACATACGTACTAAAACGTAACGGTGCAAATGAGACGGTTGTATTTAGCTCAGGTATAGCTACACTTAGCATCAAGCACGGTGATACTTTAACGATCAAGGGACTTCCCGCGGGTATAATTATACTGGTGGAAGAGGATGTTTCGTCTGCACCGGGATGGACTCCGACATATAATACTCAGAGTGTGAGCATAGTTGACGGAATGGCGAGTGCAGTATCATCGGTATCTGTACTAAATAATTATGAGCTGTCTCCATTGACTCTTACACTCAAGGGTAAAAAGAATATGACTTTGTCTTTGCCCGCTCAGACTACGTTTGGATTTGTCGCTGTGCCTGATGGAAGTAATCCTGTAGTAGGTAATCCTTTGACCGGTGAAGTAACAGTATTGAATGCAGGTGAATATTACTTTACTTTCAGTCCTAAGACATTTACTCAGCCCGGTATTTACAAGTATATTATTTCTGAGATCGACGGCGGTGTTAAGGGGGTAGGGTATGATGTAAACGATCATACTCTGATCATCAATGTCACAGACAATGGTGATGGCACTATGGGTTATGTGTCAACTCTTGACGGGAACAGCTTTAGCTTTGATGATGAAGTTGTATTTACCAATACTTATACACCTGATGATGCGTCTTTGACTGTTATTGCAAGGAAGACTCTTAAGTTATATGACAACAGCAGTACAGGTTATATTGATGCATCTATGAAAGACCAACAGTTCTCATTTATAATAGTGGATAAAGCGAGTGGAAGGATCGTCAGCACAGGCAAGAATGCATCAGACGGTAGCATACGGTTTGATAAATTCTATTTCTCTGCTGATATGCTGGACGGAGTTACAGCTGATATTAACGGTAACAAGCCCAAAGTCTTTAGCTTCGTGGTGTCTGAGATTGTAAACAATCTGACAAAAGATCCGAAGATGCTCTATGATAATTCGGAACATGAGTTTGATGCAATTCTGACTCTAAAGCATAACGGCGAGCTTTCCGTTGCTGTAGGATCGGATACTGACGGTGTTGTTGATCTCAGTGATACTGTTGAGTTTACAAACTACTCTAATCCCGACTCTGTTGTTGTCACACCGATCGGCACAAAAACGACTTTGAATGCTCCTGCGGGCGTTACTTTCTCCTTCTCAGTTATCAATACAAAAACAGGTGTTGAAGCAGCAACCGGTATAGGTGAAGCAAACGGAAATATAAACTTCTCACATATTTCCTTTACCGGTGAGGGAGAATATACGTACTGGATAAAGGAATCTAACGCCGGTAATACAACTAATGGAATTACATACGACGTCAGTATGTATCTCATGAAGGTGAATGTCACAAGAGATAACTACAACAGACTAATAGCAGATGTATCCTACTATGAGAGTTCAGTCGACGGTTCGCTCGACGTTGCCGATTATACACTGAATGCATCGAAACCCAGTTTTCATAATGAGTATAACTCGGGTGGATATATTAATATTACCGCCAGGAAAAAACTTGATGGAAGACAGCTCAGAGCAGGAGAGTTTGCATTTAAGCTTCTCAGACAGGATAACGGAGGTGAGATCGACGGTATTGCTGACGAGAATGGTATCATCAGATTCTCTACTATGTACTATTCCGAGAAGGATATACCGCACGGAAGCTCATCAGCTGTGATCCATTATGTTATGAGCGAAGTTGTTGGGTCTGTCAGCAAGATCCCCGGGGTGAGCTACGATAGCTCAACTTACGATGTATATGTGCGAATTACAGACAATAATGACGGCACTATTAAAGCTGAACTTGTAAAGCCTCAGGCGAACGGTACTTATTCGGTTGTTGGCGGAACAGACACAGGTGTTGTATTCAATAACATATACAGGACTGTTGTCGGGGATGAGGTCAAGTTCCGTGTCAAAAAGACTCTCATTGGTAGAGAGATGCGTGAGGGTGAGTTTGAATTTGAGCTGCTTGCAGCAACAGGGTCTTCATCCGTTTTGACTACAACCAATGTTGCATCTAATGACAGCAACGGTTTTGTAACATTTAAGATCGATGTTCCTGCATCTACAGAGCGTGGAACCTACACCTTCACACTAAAGGAAGTGTCCGGCACTCTAAAAGGAGTAACGTATGACAACTCTTCCTATACGATCACTCTTTTTGTAACAGATGATGGCAACGGCAACATCGTAGCACAGCTGCTTGATTCTAATAATAATGTCATAGCTGAAAACTCAGACGGCATAGTTGACCTGACTTCATCTATAGAGTTTTCTAACACATATACTCCTGATGATGTTCCTGTTGTTCTCACTGCAAAAAAGACCCTTGTCGGACGTCAACTCATCAACAAGGAATTTAGCTTTGTAGTCAGAGAGAATAATGAGCAGGGAAGAATCGTTGCAACCGCAAGCAATGATGAAAACGGTCAAATAATCTTTTCAACCTTTGATATTACAACAAAAGATATGGCCGCAGAGAAGAATAAGAGCTTTAAATATGTTGTAATGGAGTCTGACAACAATATTCCGGGTGTTACGGTCGATGATACTGTGTTTACGGTTACAGTAGTTGTTACTGACGATGGTACGGGTGCTTTGACCGCACAGATCAACTATCAAAATGACGAGCCTATCGTATTTGAGAATGTTTACCGTCCTGCTTCTGTACAGTTGCCTCTTGCAGCATACAAGTCTCTGCATGGAAAGAAACTTTTTGAAAACGAGTTTATCTTTGAGCTCAAGGATTCGCTTGGGAATGTTATTCAAACAAAGAAAAACGATCAAAACGGTGTAATTAAGTTTGACGCTTTAGAATTTGACGCTGAAGATATGACCGATGAACACGGCAATAAGGTCATGCACAAGGAACTATTTTACTCTGTGACCGAGCTGACAGGTGACGTCCCGGGAATGGAATATGACAAGAGTGCATATCACGTAAAAGTTTCTTTGACCGATGACGGAAACGGACATCTCAGGGCAAGTGTGCAGTATTATATCGGGACACAGCCCGTATCTGTCATAGAATTTGTGAATATGTATACTCCTCCGATCCTAAAGCTTGAGATAGAGGGAACAAAAACTATTAGGGATACTGACGGAAATGCTCTTGTCGGTAATATTTATAGCAAAGCAGGCTTCAAATTTGATGTTTATGATGTAGATGGAAATCTCTATACAAACGCTGAGAGTGATAATGAAGGAAAAATAAAGATTTCAGGATTTGAGTTTGATCATGCGGGAGAGTATAGATTTACTGCAAGAGAGAGAAAAACTAACAGACCGGGATATTCAACCGATGCTACTGTATGGTGCATACACATCACAATAGGATATAATAGCGATACAGGCATTCTTTACAAAATCAGTGAATATTTCCATATTGCACCCGATATTCATGATGATACAGCTGTTCATTCGGATAACTCTCTTAATTTCGTGAACATCTATTCACCTGATGAAGTGTCTTTGACTCTCAGAGTAAAGAAAAATCTTGACGGACGTAAGCTTCATGATAACGAGTTTACCTTCTATCTTGTAGATAAAAGCTCAGGTTTGATTGCTGCAGAGGCAAAGAACAAAGCAAATGGTGATGTTGATTTCCATTTGGAATATCTGAAGGCTGGTAATTACTCATATACCGTGTATGAATTTACTCCGGATGATGGTGAGAAACTCGGAGGAGTTGAGTACTCAAATGAAAAGTATGACGTCAATGTAGTGGTAAAAGATGACGGAACAGGAAAGCTCAAGGCACAAGTGGACAATGTCACCGTGATAGGTGAAGATACAGTCGATATGACTGATGTCGTGATCTTTCATAATGTTTACGAAGCTGATTCGGCAAAAGTTTCCGTAGAGGCATTCAAGAGAATCGAAGGTAAAGATCTTGAAGATGATGAATTTATCTTTGAACTTGTAAATAAAAATGACCCCACGGAAAAATATACAGCCAAGAATACAGAAGACGGCAGAGTAAAATTTGATGAAATCACGTTTACCGATGAGGGTGAATACATTTATTCTCTTACAGAGATAAAAGGTACCGACAGGGGCGTTACATACGATGAGCATGTTTATACTGTAACCGTCAAGGTCACAGATCTTGGCAACGGAAAACTGACGGCTCATACAACGTATACAAACAGTGACGGCGGAGCTGAAGCAATATCCGTGTTCCACAATTATTACAAGGCTGATCCGGTAGAGTACACCCCGAAAGCAAAGAAGGTGTTTGAAGGAGCTGAGATGCGTCAGTTTGACTTCATTCTCGAAGGCGAAGGTTTTGCTGCTCAAATAAAGCAAAATGACGAAGAAGGCAATGTTGTATTCGACAAGTTGACTTTTGAGAATGCAGGAAGCTACCTCTTTAGCGTTTACGAAAGACCAGACAGTAACATTACGGATGTCAAGTGGGATATAAATGTATATACACTTGATGTTGAAGTAATCGACAGAGGATACGGACAGCTGGAGATAGGTGAGGTATCTGTTACAAGCGAGCAGGGAAGAAGTGACCTAATATTCCGTAATGTACATAAGGACACAGTAGTAAAGAAGGATGTGTTCCTTGGCGGTGATACATCTATCAGTATAGATGGTAAAAAGGTTGAAAAAGGCGACATACTCACATATACAGTAACCTACAAGAATTATAACGCTAAGAGTGCTGACGTTTCTATTACCGATATTATACCCGGGTATACCGAGTATGTAGCGGGTTCTGTCAGCGACGGAGGCACTGTCAGGGACAATGTAATTACATGGAATCTTACCAATGTGGCACCCGATGAAGTTGTAAGCGTCAAATTTGATGTTTTGGTTGTCGGAGATGAAGGTGTGGTCGAGAATACAGCATCGGCTATTGAGGGTGAGAACAAGTATTATACAAACGAAGTTCTGAATCCTATAGTGGAAGATAAGACCGAAAAGGATGTCTTTACACAAAAAGCACCCGAAATCAGCATGGATGGAAAGACGGTTAAAGTTGGGGATATTCTGATCTATAAGATCTCCTATACTAATTCTGATGATTTCTCAGCTGATGTGAAAATAACTGACACGATTCCAAAATATACAAGCTACGTAGAAAATTCCGCAGACAACGGCGGTATCTATGAGAAGGGTGATCTTACATGGAACATTCGACTTGCTGCCGGAGAGACAAAAGTGGTATCCTTTATGGTTAAGGTGGATCAAGTTGGCAATACACTGGAAAATGAGGCAAGAGCATTTGAAAGTGGAAATGAGATCAGGACAAACAAGGTAAGTAACCCTGTTAGCGGTGATGAGTTTGTTCCTCCTCTCACAGGCGACAGAGCTGATCTTTATATGTGGGCTGTTATCCTTTTCATCAGTGGCGGCAGTATTATCGGAGTTGTTGTTTATGAGAAGAAGAGAAGAGAACACAAAACAGATTCTGATGTTTAACGCTAACAAATAACGATCAAAAATCATCTGACAATGCTCATGGCAGTAATCTTGTTCATCGCAATCGAATTATTATCGGATTGACACAAAAAGGCAAGAAAATACTGTATACTATTTTAAAAAAACAACATCCCTACTTCGTGATCGAGGTAGGGATGATTGTTTTTCATCTGATAAAATTCGTTCTGTTAGAATACTCATTTTCAGGGGGGGTAATACCGTTATTTTTTCCGTTTTCAATTAGTCTGCACATCCATGCCATATTTCTTGCCATATTTCGTACAGTTTGCAGACCTTCAAGATCACTCTCAACATCTTCCGCTTTTGCACCGTGGGTCATACACCAATATGAGGATGAAATCAGAGGCATCTGCGAAATTGTAATATACTTTGATAGCACATCAATAGAAGCTGTAGTACCTGCACGTCTGGCTACTGATATTACAGCGGCAGGTTTATGTCTGAATACCTTTCCTCCGGCGTAAAAAACACGGTCAAGAATACTCAATATTCTACCTGACGGATGTGCGTAGTAAACCGGCGTTCCGAAGATAAAAGCATCTGCTGTTTTTGCTTTATCTATGAGTTTATTTACTATGTCGTCGTCAAACACACATCTGCAATCAAGATTTCTGCATGCAGCACATCCTATGCAGTCGTTTACTGCCTTGTTGCCAAGCCATATCATCTCATGCTCTATACCCTCATGCTCGAGTATACGCTCTGCCTCGGACAGTGAGCGGTGTGTACTGCCTTTTTCATGAGGACTTCCGTTAATAAGTAGAACTTTCATAATTGATCTCCAAAATATATTTTTATATTTCTAATTATAGACCTAAGATGAATAAAAGTCAATGATGATAAGGTATTTAAGCTAACATTGCGTGTAATACGCTAGAAATTAAATTGACGATAATACAGCATATTATACCAACAGCCGTCGGTAAAAGAACAGACAGAGCTGTCATTTTCATACTATTTGTTTCTTTGTGTATAGTCAGAGTTGTGGTTGAACACGGAAAATGAAACATGGTGAAAACAATGAAGCTTATGACCGTGGTGATATTCCATCCATTTAGCAAAAGTGTTTCTTTTATCATAGCAGAGTTATCCGTACCAACAAGTGTTGTACTTGACATATATGCCATCAGCATTATTGGAATAACAGTTTCATTTGCAGGAAATCCCAGTAAAAACGCAAGAAGAATAACACCGTCCAGTCCCATAAGTGAGCCTAACGGGTCTAGTGCATCTGATGCAATTTTTAGTATTGTGGTTCCGTTTATACTTACGTTTGAAACAATAAAGATTATTACTCCTGCGGGAGCTGCAACATATACAGCTCGGAGTGCAACCTTTAGTGTTCTGTCAAAAAGGGATCTGACGACTGTTTTTTTGATTTGCGGTACTCGGTACGGAGGAAGTTCGAGAGTATACGCACAACTATATCCTTTTAAGCAAGTTTTCGATAGTAATAAGGTGATGAAAAATGTCATTGCCACCGAAATGCAAAATACAGTTGCCAATACAACCGAAACAAAAAACGGTGCAATTATTCTCGATTGGTTTCCGATAATGAACAAGCTGATCATGGTAATAATAGCAGGGAGCCTGCCGTTGCAGGGAACAAATGCATTTGTCAGTATTGCGAGATAACGTTCTCTTGGTGAATCTATTATTCTTGCACCTGTGACACCAACCGCATTACACCCAAATCCCATACACATTGTCAGAGCTTGTTTACCGCATGCGTTGCATCTGTGAAAAGGAGCGTCAAGATTATATGCAACTCGGGGAAGATACCCGCAATCCTCGAGAATTGTAAAAAGCGGAAAGAATATTGCCATAGGTGCAAGCATAACAGAAAGCACCCATCCAACAACTCGTAACATTCCGAATACAATCATCTCTCGAATGAAATCGGGGGTGTTTATGCATATCAAACACACGTTTACCTTATCTTCGAAAAATACGAAAAACTGAGATATTAATCTTGATGGATAGTTTGCTCCTACTACTGTCAGCCAAAATATACCCACAAGCATAATAAACATGCATAAGTATCCACTGATCTTTCCGGTAAAGAATCTATCGAGTTTTATGTCTATAGACTTGTATCCGTCCTTTTCTGTTACGGTATTGGCAACTATGTCTGCCGCTTTATTTACTATGTCTGTCGTTGATACCGTGTCTGTCGTCTCCGGCGAAAGTACACTGTGGATTTTTTTTATCGCATCATTCAAGCCTTCTATACACAATAGATCATAACCTATATGTTTGTTTATTTCAGACAATGCTTCTTTATCGTCTCTTAACAGCTGAAGAGATATCCATTCTGTATTTTCTATTTTTGGGTCATAGGACGTGATAATACGACTGATCGTTTTTGTATGTTCTTCTATTTGAGACGAATAGAAATGACCTTTCTGTTTATATGTGTTGTGATCTGTTTGGATGCATTTGTCAAATGCGTCAAGTATTGTATTTTTTGCGTTTTTGTGCCTTGCACTGACTCCTATGACACAAACGCCAAGCTCTGTTTGGAGTTTTTGTATATCTATTGAGATTCCTTTTCTTTTTGCTTCATCCATCATATTTAGAATCACTATGGTTCTTTTTGAGATGGAAATACACTGTAAGGCAAAATTCAGATTTCTTTCAAGGCATGTGGCATCGCATATTACAGCAGTTAGCTCGGCATCGGAAAAACAAATATAATTTCGTGCAATTTCTTCTTCAGGAGAATGAGCTGCAAGAGAATAGGTTCCCGGTGTGTCTATTATGGTATACAGATGGTTTTTGCTGTTTGTGCGGCCTATTGCGTTTTCAACCGTTTTGCCTGCCCAATTTCCTGTGTGTTGGTTCATTCCTGTCAAAAGATTGAATAGTGTACTCTTTCCTACGTTTGGATTTCCGGCCAATATGATCTTTATATGTTTTTCTAAAGGGTTATTTTTTTGTTCTTTTGTATTCATTATTATGTCATGCCTCCTACAGAACTGTCACTGTACAACTATGTTGCAGCAATCCTCTGATCTTATGGCGATTACAGCACCTCGTATCAAATATGCACGTGGATCCCCGAAAGGACTTGTTCCTACACATTTTATTATTGTTCCTTCAATCAGTCCAAGGTCCAGAAGCCTGCGGCGAATGGTATCATTTGTTACCACAGACACTACTCGGCCTTGTTCTCCTATTTTCAGTCGGTTCATATATTTCATAAGTGTTTCACCTGGGTATTTATTATGCGGCATACTCAATTGCGGAGTATTTGCCTATATTCATTTTATGATTTTTTGTCATTATATGTTAACATACATACAAAAGAGTGCAGTCCCTGATCAGCTTTGGGACTGCACTCTTTTGAATTATGGTCAATAAAGAATTACACCTATAGTACAGATGTTTTTCTGTTTCAGAAGATTTAATGTTGCCTCATAATCTTTGTGCTTGGTTATTCCTTTTCTTTCTATCATAATAACATTACTCTTATTTTTGAGTTTTTCGTATTCAGTGAAATCTGAGATTATGTTATTTGCAGATGTTATTGCTCCTTCAGAGAAAATGGAAATTTCATTTAAAAACTTAGTGTCTTTAATTGTACTGATGACAGCGAAAGAGTCTATATCGAGGTCATTTGTATATCCGGATATTGTTTCTTTAGTGTATTTGTCTTTATTGTGTTTGTGTACTGACTGGTCATCTATCACCTTCACACTGTAGCATTCAAAGTCAGCCTTCGATGCTATCCTTGGTGTGATCAGCACGCTGAGCATAACATAGAACATTGAGACTACAAAACCTATAAAAGCAAAGAGTACAATGTATTTGATCGAGTTGTTAGGAGAGATAGTTACAGCATCTGATGGAGTATTTAGCTGCACAGAAGACCCTCCGAGATAGGAAGCTTCATTGATGTTCGGCGTTTGCTTTAGTATAGTTTGATGAAAGTATTCGTCAAGGATCTTAATGATCGACTCACAAAAATCCAGATCTTTGGATTGTGCATAGAAATTTACGATTGAAGTATTGTTTAAAACGTTAGAAGAAATAATGCCATTCAAACACAGATAATTTAGCTCTTGATTTTCATAGTCTTCTCCGAGAAAACCAACCAGCTCTTCGTTTGTGTATACTTGTGAAAGCTTGTCGAATACATATTCCTTTGTGTAATCAGCCGTGACCATTGCAGAGCAGGTAGTAGCTCCGATATTGGTAGGGGATTTAGCAGATGTAGTGTCGATTATATCAGTTACCAGGTAGTATCTGGAGCAACTGTATTCGGTTGCTTTTGCAGGTTCGAGAATAATAAGATCGCTGTCTTTCGTTGAAAACAAAAATCCCATCGCAGAAAATGCTAAAACGATAATTATTATTAACAGTGCCGACCTCTTGATCTCATGTAAGATCTCTTTTAATCCAAAATTTTTAAACATAACAGTCCCGGTCTATCCTTTCTTGATTGATTTCTTTAGTGATTAAATGAGCAGCAAAATATGAAAAAAATACAATGAACCAAAATTGAAAATAAATAACAAAATTGAGCCAGCCGGTTGCCTCAGCACGCGGAATGAGGAAAAATGATGTCAATGTGTTCAGAATAAATATTCTGAAGAAAATATTAGATTTGAAAACATTTATCATTACGGTGATGAAAGACGATAAAAAGAAACTGAAAACAGCAATGCCTGTATACCCCCAGTCAGCAAAGGTCTCCAGTATGTAGGATGACCCCATTCCATGTCCTGAAAGATAGTTTGGTTCAGCTACATAAGCCAAACTGTGGGCAAAAGAGTTTCCGTAGACTGCTTTAATTACATTATTTCCGTCGCCCAGGGAAATGGTGCCGAACAGTTCTCTTGATATCATTCCGTGTTTGAAATAGTCTATCATTCCGCCGAAGGTATAGCATTTTGATACTTCACTTGGAAGCTCGTCCATTGAGTTGTGTGCGAGTACCATTACATCGAAGCTTACACCTTGTTTATAAAAGAAATCGACGATCAATGAAACCAGATCGGTGTTTTCTATAGTTTCCTCAGCTCGGAGATAGTTATAATAACCTAAGAATGCAATTCCAAGCGGTATAGCTATGATCAATAGTACTTTTTCCGTCTTTCCGATCCATTTTTGAGTTCCGTCGATATAGTCTCTGATCACAAAATAAACAAACGCGAACATAATGGCTAGTACGGTATTATTTCGTGCACCGATCATCAGCATTGGAATGGTAGAAATGAGATTTACTGATAAAGCTAAAAATGCTCTGCTTTTCGATGGGAGCGTTGCCAGATATACACATAGAAAATAAGGAGCAAAGACGCTTAGAGCTCGAATTAAGAAGGGAAGTTGTGCAGTATTTCCGGTGTACACATCAGAATAGCTTTTTGACAAGACATCTATATATGTCATTATTCCTTGAAGTGTACTAACGCATATCGTGATATAATAACCAATAAATGATATCGTTCTCAGTGCATGGTTGAAGGGTGTTTTAAACTGAGCGTGATCATAGTAGTATTTAGAGTGTTCGAACTCAAAATATCCTTTGTCAGTCATAATTTTATCTGTTATTACAGCACCGAAGTGCAGAAACAACAAGCTGAGATATATAGCATTTAAGGCAAACAGACACCCTTCTTCTCCGTAATACCACCAGACATTACCTCTGAACATACTGATAGTTGGACGTGAGAGTAAAAAAACAAAAATAGTTACGTATAAAAGTAACAAAACAATTCTTCGACGTACTTTCTCAAAACAGTATAAAAGCCCTGAAATGTATAATAGCAAAGTTGATATGAGAGTCAAGGTCAAGTCGGAATTGAGCTTGCTTATCACCAGTAAACATACAGAAACAAGAAAGAACGAATATTCAAAGAATTTGTGTAAACGTTGTCCGGGAGGTGGCTTTTTAAACATCAACAAACTCCTTTGATAGGATGAACATAAGATTATTTGTATTATAGGTTTCTCAGATAATCAGCGTAAATATCGAAGTCATATAATATACTAAGATGGTCGGATATTTCGTCGGTATCCCAATTCCACCACATTTTACTGCTTTTTTCAGAAAACAATCTGATATTTTCTTCTGAGGTGCGGTATTTTATTAGTTTTGCAGGATTTCCGCCGACTACCGAATATGGAGCTACATCCTTTACTACAACAGATCCGCCGGCAATAACAGCACCGTCTCCGATAGATACTCCTCGTTTAATTATAGCACCAAGTCCTATCCAAACGTCATTACCGATGTGAGTTTGAACATTGGTGTCTGTAAGTCCGGAGAAGCATTGTTTTGCATCTCTTTTTAGGGCAGGGAGATAATATTTATCAAACAGTACGGGATGGGTGGTTACAAATTCAATGTTATGGTTGCCTGCACCTATGTGGACCCCCGGTGCTATTGAGCAGTATTTTCCTATAGATACGTTTGATTCAATTGTGATCCAGTATTTACCGGAATTTAGATATGTGAAGTCTCCTATTGCAACATTATCCTCGATCACGCAACGCTTGGAAATAGTACACCATCTTCCGATACTTACTTTTGAAGCTACATTGTATGAGTGGAGTCTGGAATTTAAGACCTTGAGTTTTTGTTTTTGTTTTAGATACTTAACAATTGTTTTTAG
>JAZNOK010000014.1:0-8464 GCA_045580775.1 Eubacteriales bacterium | reverse complement strand
GGCGAGTAGTTTGAAACGTTACTGTTTCTTCCCGCTCAGATTCTTCACTACACTTCGTTTCGTTCAAGAATGACAGCGGGGCTGTGACTTTGAATGAAACGATTATGAGCGTAGCAGAGTGCCGTCAGGCACTTTCTTATTGTGCGTTTTTTTGTTACTCAGAGAAAATGCGTTTTTGTTTTCGGCGTATCTCTTTAGAAAAAATACAGCTCAGCATAGCCGACAGACGGCATTTGCCCGAAGTCAATTGTGATAGTATGTCTTGCTCGGGGCGGGCGGAGTTCCGTCGGAGCTGAGAAGCTCGGTTACGGTGACAAACTCAAAATCCCCCGCATTCAGTTCTGCCATAGCTTTCATAGCTGCATCTACAGAAAAACCGTACAGGTCGTGGAGCAGAATTATATCTCCGTCTTCTGCCTGAGCTATGATCGCTTTGTATATCTGCTCGGCGTTTCTCAGTTCCCAGTCACGTGTGTCTACAGACCATAGGATGTGAGGCAGTTTTATACAGTCAAGCACCCTGGCATCATGATTGCCTCCCGGTGTACGCCAGACAGTAAAGCTCCTGCCTGTCAGCGACATGAGATGGTCGTTTGATCTTTCAAAGTCGCTTTTGATCTGATCGCTCGGCATAGAGGGCTGATGGGAGTGAGCATAGGAGTGATATCCGAGCTCATGTCCTTCGGCTGCCATGCGTTTTACGGTGTTCGGGACATATCCGAGCCTGTTTCCTACCATGAAGAAGGTTGCTTTCATTTCGTTTGCCAGAAGAAAGTCAAGCATCCTTGCAGTTTCGTTTGACGGTCCGTCATCAAAGGTCATCGCGACCTGCTTTACGTCGCATACCTTAACTGTGCAGCATACACTCAGACCGCTGTATTTTTCGGTGAGAGTGACGGTTGCTGTACCGTAGGAAAGTGCACTCAGAGTGCCGTCGTCAGACACAGCTACGACAGAGCTGTTACTGCTTGAGAGCGAATACACCCTTGATGCATTTTCCGGATAGACTGATATATTCAGCTTCTTTGCGGTGCCGGGTTTTAGCTTGTATTGTGTACGCTCGACAGAAAGCGAGCTGATCGGACTTACTACCTCGATCTCCAGCTGTGCTGCAGAGCCTCCGTCTATTGACGCATAGACTGTAGCCTTGCCTGTTCCGACAGCAAGGACCGTTGCGTCTTTTACTGTGACGCAGGCGGTATCAGAGCTTGACCACGTGATTTCGGGAAAAACAGGATGATTGAATATCGGTTCTGTTTTTTGTGACTGACCACGCGTCAAAACGATCCTTTTTTTGGTGAAGCTGACGCGTGCAGGCTCGTCGAGCACTGTTACCATACGGCGTGCAAGTACATTCCCCTCGGAGTCCACCGCGTATACAAAAGCCGACCCCTCTATACCGTGAGCGGTAATACTGCCATCAGGCGAGATGCTTACCAGCTCCTCCCGATCGGAATAGAATCCCGCTGTCCCCTCGGGCAGAGGAGAAAGATCAAATGCGGCGGTTTTGTTTGGCATGAGTAGGATCGCGGGTGCTTTTGGCATCTTGCGTGGGAAGAGTATATCATCAGAGCCGTTGTGAGAGTCGATAGCTTCCTTTAGCTTTATATAATCGGTGACGCTCACCTTTCCGTCGAGATTTATGTCGGCTGCCTGTTTTGCAATTTCGGAAATACTGCCGTTGAGCAGGAACGTCTCTATCATGGAAAGATCCGAGTATGTGACTGCTCCGTCACCGTCCGGGTCTCCCATTACCACAGCCAAAAGGGTGCTGTTTTTCGATGTGCCGCCGGACAGGGAAACACTACATCCTGTTCCTACATTGCCGTCAGCTACGCTGAGTGTTGCGGGAGTGCAGACGTCCTTTAGCTTTTTTGAGCTTGTGCCGGGGGATATACCGTATATGTAGCCTTTTTCTGTGTCAATATGGTAGTAGCCCGAGAGTATACCCTCGGTGGCAGGGTCATATTTTTGAGCAGGCTCTGTTTGCGTCAGAGCCGATGCACATACTACGCATCCGGAGCACAGTATCAGCAATGCAGTTACCGCACACCTGAGAAAATATTTAAAAAAATGTTTCATTGTCTTTTGCCTTTGACTTGATTTTTTATATGCTTTCTGTTAATATAATGAATATGGTAGCTGCCGTCGGTACGGTAGCTACCGATTATTCTGTGCAACAGACATTATATAACATTTTTTTGCAGATTACAACATTGTTTGACATTTTTCTTAGAAAAAAGCAAGGCCGCATCTGTGCTGTATCTCGCCGAAAACATCCTCTAAATATCAGGCGGGGAGACGGTGAAAGTATAAGTGCCGGATCAGCTATGGCGGCAAACATATTGGGAAGGATAGATATGAAAAGACGCATTATGAAAAGACTCATATATACTGTATCGCTCTCCTTGGCGTTTTGCATCCTTATGGCGGCAGGGGCATTGTTTGTCGGTGCAGATACTAATGCCCAAACGTATTTTAAGGGGCAGGACAGCGTGTATGCAGGCGATACGCTCACGCTGACCTTTTATGCCGGCGGCGGCATATTGGGAGGCTCGGGAAAACTGAATTATGACAAAAGCACCCTTACCCTTGTAGGTCAGTCAGAGATTCAGGGCGGTGTGTGTTCTGCACGCTTCAGCGGCGATAGCTTTATGTTTTATAAGAACGACCTCGCCGTACCGATGGTGTCGGCATCGGCGGTGTTTGAAGTGAGTTTTCGCGTGTCGGCAGATGCTGCCGTAGGAAAGTCTTTTAGCATAACTGCACAGGACCTGACCTTCTCTGACGGAGAGAGGGATATAGACGGAGCGAGCACGAGCCACAGTGTCAGAGTAGCACGCACGCCGTCAGGCGTCTGCAAGCTTTCCTCTCTGTCTGTGGGGGATGCTGTGCTCACGCCCGAGTTTTCTCCGTCTGTCACCGAGTATTCGGCACAGATCGGGTATGAGATCGCAGAGGCACAGCTTTTTGCTGTTGCCGCTGACGGATACGCAACAGTCGCCATTTCCTCTGCCGCTGTCGAGGCGGGTGAGACGAGGGCTGTTTTTGTTACCGTCACGGCTGAAAACGGAAATAAATGCACCTACACCGTCAATATTACCAGAGCGAAAAGCACAAACCCCGCCTTATCTTCGCTTATTATAGCGGAATATACTCTCTCCCCCGAGTTTTCTCCGGAGGTTCTCAGCTACAAGGTAACTACGGATACTCCCGATCTTGTACCGACTGTAGAAGCGGTAGCATTGCATGGGCACTCGTCGGTGTCGGTAGGAGAGTATGTGCCGCCGCATAACGGTGCCGATGGCAGAATTGATGTTACCGTTACCGCACAGGACGGTACAGTGCGAGTGTACGAGATCATTATCTCCCCCTCGGAAACAGCTATAGATACCGCAGTTACGGATACCGCGGAGATCACGGATGATCTTACGGACTCCCCTGAGACAGAGGACAGCTCTGCCAATACACAAGAAGAGCCGATCACCCCGCCGCAGTCCTCGGATACTCAGAGTGCACACTCTCGGTATGCTTATATGCTTGCAGTATCTGCAGTATCTGCAGTGAGCTGTGTGGCGGAGGTGTTTGTTTATCTGTATTTGCGGCACAGAAAAAAGAACCACCCCTCACCTGAGGATCCCTCACCCGAGGATCCCTCACCCGAAGATCCCTTACCCGAAGATCCCTCACCTGAGGATCCCTCACCCGAGGATCCCTTGCCCGAAGATCCCTCACCCGAGGATCCTTCACCCGAAGATCCCGAGCCTGACACGGCTGCCGAGTCGGAGGGGATCTAGACAATTATCAATAAAAAAAGCGGAGGCTGCGTCAAATGCTTTGATTGTTGCATTTGGCACAGCCTCTGTTTGTTGTATATGAATTATTGCCGCTGTCAGTCGGTGATTTTGAATACCTTGATCGCATTCTGCGAGAGGATAAGCTTGTTTTGCTCTTCGGAAAGACCGAGGGAAAAGAAGGTATCCAGCTCCTTTTTCGGTGACCACATGGGATAGTCCGTTCCCCAAAGTACACGCTCAGCTCCGTAGCTGAGTATCAGCTCCTTTGCTTTTTCCTTTGACATAAAGGGAAAAGAGGAGGAGCAGTCAACATAGAGGTTTTGGTATTGAGGGAGCTTTTCTTTTGCCTCGTCCCATACCGAATATCCGCCCAGATGTGCCCCGATTATTCTGAGTCCCTTGTAGCTGTCAAGTATCGGGCATAGGCGGTTGGGGTTTGAGTTATCATAGCGGATGTCGCCTGTATGCATCAGTATCGGTGTGTCATCGGCCTCGCATAGCTCGTAGATCTTCATGCATCGCGGATCATCCACCTTGAAGTTCTGAATATCCGGGTGGAGCTTTACTCCGTGCAGACCGAGTTCTTTGAGATGGCAGTAGTCTGATACAAGCTCAGGACTGTCAGGGTATAGAGTACCCAGACCGATGAGCCTCCCGCCGCTCTTTTCCACCTCGTTTGCGATGAACTCATTTATGCTTTTTACCTGCTTTGCTGTGGTGGCGACAGACTGTACTACATATCTGTCTATTCCGTACTCACCGCTTTTTTCTATGAGCTCGCTTCCCATTCCGTGCTCCGAGGAATGAACACCGTAGAAGTTATCTGTGCCGAGGATCGCCCGTGCGGCGATCTTTTCGGGGTATATGTGAGCGTGACTGTCAATGATGTGATATCCGTTTTTCATCGTTTATGAATCCTTGCCTGTTACCAGTGACTTCCAGATCTTGTAGTTTTCTACAAAGTCCACATTCAGCATTGACGCACCGTTGACATTGATGTCATAGTATGTGTCATCTGTCGGGATGCGGAATGATACTATTTCGTAATTGAGATAGCTCAGTGCATTTGCCATCAGGGATGTGCATTCTGCCTGAGTCATATTTGTAGAGACCTTTTTGAGCAGTGTTGTCAGGAGAGTGTTCAGCTGCGATACACTCAGCCCCTTGACTTCCTCTGCGACTGTCATTATCAGCTTACGCTGACGCTCTGTCCTACCGAAATCATCTCCTGCGTTATGTCTTATTCTGGCATAGGCGAGAGCCTGCTTGCCGTTTAGGTGCTTGACTCCGGAGGAGGTGTCTTTGAGCTTGTCTGCGGATGAACGGTCTCCGAGAATAGAGTTGAGAACATGCAGAACGTTGTTCATCTCGTATGCTTCGTTTGAGCTGACATACATGTCAACGCCGCCCAGAATGTTTACTATCTCAATAAAGGAGGAAAAGTCCACCTGAACGAATTTTTCCACGTCTATTGCCATGTTTCGCTCGATAGTGTCAAAGAGCCCCTTGTATCCGCCGAAGATGTACGCAGTATTTATTCTGTTGTTTACAATAGTGCCGTTCGGTCTCACTATCTCTACAAAGCTGTCACGCATAATAGAGGTGAGCACGATCTTTTTTGTCTTAGTATTGATGGAGCACACGATCATAGAGTCGGTGTGCATGCTGTTCGCCCATCCGCTTGTGTCTCCCGATACGCCTGAGTTGTCTACTCCGAGCAGCAGAATGTTGAGCACTCCGTTAATATCCTCTTTGACGTTTTCCACTTCGCTTACGGCATCGCCGAGCTGATCGGAGAGTTCGCCGTTTTCACCGGTGCCTGTCGGGTCGAACTGCTCGTCTCCCAGCAGCTTTGATATCTCATCGTCTCCGAGCAGTGACTCGCTTGATATATCGGTATAGTCCATCAGACCGTAGTAGTAGCCTATCAGGGCGTTTACGGCAATTATCAGAGAGATCAGCAGAGCCACGATGATGCTCAGACATATTACGACCGTCTTTCCAAAGGAGGTAAGACGCACCTTGCGGTTTTTGTCTTTTACTATTACTCTGACCTTAGGTCCGTCAGAGGAGTTCTTTTTTGTCTTCTTTAATTTTATCACTTTTTGAGGTAGCCTCCAGCCTTATATCGGATTTTATCATAATACCGTGATGAAAAGCAGCTAATAAAACATGTCATATCGACACAAGGGTCATAGTATGAGCAAACCAGCCTTTTATACCGCAATTGTTTACAGAAAAGCAGCCGCGGCATGACAGAAAAAATCATTTTTTCGGACGCTTGATGAAGATGTCGGCTATTCCCAGTGCCGTTCCGATGCCGTACAGTATGTGCATGAGCAAGAATACGATCGGCAGCAGCAGCATGTGAACGCTCGGCTTTGGTGCATCTATCACAGCCTTTATGCTGAATATCAGACTGCACAGAAGGTACGCTCCCCACAGCATCGCCCCGAATATGCCCAGAGATAACACGGCGAGTATTGAGCAGGCAATGCATGCCGCAAGGAACGCAAACGGCACGATATGAAAGGGAGATACGCATCCCGGGCAGATCCCGAGAGTAAAGCCGATCCAATAGCCGTTTTGGTATTTTTGCTTGAGCATTTTCGGAAGGGACGAGCGGATCTGCTGCTTTGAGCGGATGTTAGGTTCAAAGCAAATGCGAAAACCCGCCTCTCTTACGCGGTAGTTGTAGTTATTGTCCTCGGTACGAAGCAGCCTTGGGTCGTATTTGCCGATCTTTTCCACTACCTCACGGCGGTACGCCCCTTGAAAGATACTGTCGATGTAACAACGCTTGGGAGCTCTTCTGTAGCTTGCGGCGGAAGAACCGAATCGGGACTCCTCTGCTGCGAGCAGCATGCGGCTCATGCCGTCGTCCTTTACGCTGTAGGTAGGCCGCAGTCCGCCGCAGGCGTACTCGGTCTGGCCTGTGTACTTGCCTTCCAGACACGCTACGTTCTGTTCGAGAAAGTCATCTGCGATTGATGCATGGGCATCTACGCGGACGAATGCGTCCCCCGTAAACGCTTCCAGCCCCAGATTCAGTCCGCTTGAGATCACGGAGCTATCGTTGTGCAGGACCTTTATATCTCTGTATTCGTTTATATGTTCATCGCGAAAACGGCAAAGCACCTCGGCTGTCGCGTCGGATGAATTGTTGTCGATGAAAATCAGCTCGGTGTCAGAGCGGGAGTATGTCTGGTGCAATATATCACCGAGAATGCCGTCCAGGGCATGCTCTTCGTTGTATGCTACCATAAGAACAGATATAAGCATTCCGTGTTCCTTTCCTGCGAGAAGACCGTTTTGTTTGTAAGCAGCTTTTTGCGGCGGAGATTCGGCAGATACCGTATTTATGCGATGGATCTGCTGTGATTTTGCAGTGCGTATCTGCACAAACTACCATTTTTGCATACTTCCATAAACTGCATTATACAACAATCCTCTCGAAAAATCAACATTTTATGCGAAATAGCGGGGCAATCATTGTAAACAATTTGTTATGTCCGGGATTTGTCGGGATAATATTGCCGTTACGTGCTGCTTTTTGTCAGGATCTGACTGCCTTTGATCGGTATGTGTTTGTGTTTCTGTGTTTGCACTCGCAGGGCTTGCTTTAAGAGCAAAGATCAAAGAGCCGGGGCAGAATTGCGAGCCCGAACAAAAACAGTAATTATGTCAGGCGGTGTTTAGAGCAGGTGTGCTTTAGATGTGATGCATAATTATTATATGCACCGACTTCACATATAAACATAACAGGGGCAGGTTTCACCTGCACCATCCTCCCGCCTATCGGCTCTTTTCATTGTGCCGATACAGCAAAACGGCGGGGAAGATACCACGCAATCACCTCGGAGAAAAAAGTGGGTTTCACCTGCACCATCCTCCCGCCTATCGGCTCTTTTCATTGTGCCGATACAGCAAAACGGCGGGGAAGATACCACGCAATCACCTCGGATAAAAGAAAGTGGGTTTCACCTGCACCATCCTCCCGCCTATCGGCTCTTTTCATTGTGCCGATACAGCAAAACGGCGGGGAAGATACCACGTAATCACCTCGGAGAAAAAAAGTGGGTTTCACCTGCACCGACCTCCCGCCTATCGGTTTATTTCATTCTTCTCAAAAAAAAAGAAGCTGTAAAAAACTCTGCAGAGTTTTTTACAGCTTCTTTGACGGTTGTTTTTAATCTTGCTCTGCTATGTCGGCAACAGCGGCAGATACAGAGCGGGAAGGTTTAGTTTTTTTCTTTGTTTGCACAGCGTATGATATACTCCTCATAGAGAGCAGCCATCTGCTCGGTCAGAGCACAGTGCCCGCGGTCTGGTACGGAATGGAAGGTGACTGACAGCCGCCCCTCGACTGCTTTGAGCAGAGCTTTTGTATGGGCGTCTATGTTTACCGCACGGTCCTGCTCGCAGTGAAAGATGAAATACTCAGCATCATCCGGCAGCTTGTCTGCCAGATGCAGAGGCGAATGAGCACGCAGAGCCTCCTCGAGCGGCATAGGACTATGAAGATACGCACTGCGGAATGTACGCGGCAGGTCGTCTCTTTCGGTATAGTGAAAGGGAACATCGCACACCGGGCAGTTTGCTACGCATGCACAAGGGGTGCGTTTTGCGTACACCATGTATGTCAGGGCACACATCCCTCCCATACT
>JAZNOK010000013.1:0-9220 GCA_045580775.1 Eubacteriales bacterium | reverse complement strand
TTATCAATCGTGAATTTGCATACAAAACAAATGTTTGGTGCTTTGCACAATTATTTTCTTGTTTATTGTGCAATTTGACATGTAATAATCATATTTTATGTAGTATGCAGCGGTCTGAATATGAAATACGAAACAGCTTTAAATACCATGGAGAAATAATATGAATAAATACGTATTGACTGAGCTGGCATGTGAACTATCGCAAGCGTCAAAAACAGATAAAACTTCTTCACAGGATGTTGATTTTTCATCGACAGAAATGCTGGGTTATAAAATTCAAAGAATGAACATAAAGACACAATCGGAAAAGATTTTATCATCAGCTGCAAAAGGAAGATATTCTACAATTTATTTTGACAACATAACCGAAATGGCAGATGAACAAAAAAATGCACTGTCATACGTAATATCTCATGAAATTTCATCAATGTTTCCCAAAAAATTGAACGAAATACTTGTTGGGGGACTTGGAAACCAGTCACTTACATCTGATTCTATCGGACCAAAAACCATTTCAAAACTTGCGGTGACTCGCCATTTGAGTATGTATGATCCCAAACTTTTTGAGAAACTTTCTATCAATAAAATATCTGCTCTCGCACCTGGAGTGATGGCACAGACAGGAATGGAAAGTGCGGAAATATTCATGGGTGCAGCAAACATAATAAAGCCGGATGTGATTATAACTGTCGATTCATTATGTGCAAGAAATCTTGAGAGGCTGGCTAGAACAGTCCAAATATCCGACACAGGCGTCACGCCGGGATCAGGTATCGGAAACAAAAGAAAAAAAATAGACAAAGAACTCACGGGATGCAGAGTGATAAGTATTGGTATACCAACGGTTGTAAGTTCTTCAACATTAATCTATGATGCACTGGAAAAATGTGAAATAGAATACGATTCCGACAAAACAGAACAACTGCTTAAAAACGGAAGATCTTTTTACGTTACTCTAAACGAAATTGACACAGTAACAGATGAGATCAGCGAAATTCTGGCTGACGCTATATATAGATCTGCATCCAAAGAAGAGATCATATTATAGCATGCATGTGAATATTATGCACCTCATCTGTCATATATTTTCCTTGAGAGAAACTTTTCTTAATGCCATCTCGGTGTATAAGATGCAAAAGATGTAATAAATCAATCAAGGAGAATTATATGCAAATAAACAATGAAAAACTCCCTGTTCTTTATAATCGGGATGCTGAAAATGACAACACAGATTGCGGTAGTATATCAGAACAAGAACCTAAAAGTGAAAATACCCACTTAAAAGAAACAATAAAAAGCAAAAAAAGCACAAGAAGTTTCGATCCGGTTCCTTTCTATATTTTTTCGGTATTGCTGTGTCTGCTTGCAGTTTTCTCTGTTACTCTGTGTCTCTTTTCTGCGGGCAAAGAAATGATTTCAGCCGAAAAAATCATTGAATATTTCGCATCAGACTTTTTAGGTGTTGATATAAACAGTACAGATAAGAATATTTATGAGTTTTTAATGTCCGGTAGCTTTGGTGAAGATAACTCCCAAGACAACAACGATAACTCTCTTAATGCAAATACACAAAACAAAACAGAAGAGGATAAAAATGATCAGCTCCCTCCGGAAGATGATGATCTGCCAACAGAAACAGAAAAAGGCCCCGCAGCGGAACCAGAGATTCCCGAAGGTGAATATGCAATTATTACAACCGATCTATCGAGCAAGGAAATAACAATATCGAACAGAACTGAATACGAAATAGATGTAAATAATTTTCTCGATAGCTCTATCCAAGAGCAGCCATACACACTGTCAATAAATGAAGACATGACTATAGATCCGCTTGTCTTGATCATACACACACACGGCACAGAAGCATACTCGGAAGAAGGTAGTGTATCATATTCAGAGACCAAAAACCTGCCAAGAAGTGACGATGTTACAAAAAACATTGTTGCAGTAGGCTCCGAAATGGCGAAAATTCTGAATAAAAATGGGATCCCAACCCTTCATTGTCAGATAATGCATGACAAAGAATCATACCAAAACTCCTACGAAAGAGCTAAGCAAAGCATAAAGCAATATATAGAAAAATATCCTTCCATCAAGTATGTTTTCGATATACACAGAGACTCAATAGTGGGTGATAACAAAATCAAATACAGACCTCTGACAAGCATAAACGGTGAGGCAACAGCACAGATAATGTTTGTAATGGGAAGCAACGTCAATACTCCGGAACACAAAGATTGGGAAAAAAATCTAACGCTTGCATTAAAAACTACTGAGCTGTTAAACACCTGCTATGATGGTTTTACAAGAACAATGTCACTGAGAGAAAGCTCATATAATCAACAATACACAAACGGTTCGCTTCTAATCGAGATAGGATCGTGCGGAAATACACTCTCCGAAGCTAAAAGAGCCGGTGTAATATGTGCAGAGTCGCTAAGCGAAATGATTTTAAAAGGATGGTAAAACAAACTACTAACATAGCATAATTTTATGAAAGAATCGCTTTTCATCAAAAGAGATCCGGTATGTAACTGTTATTACATACCGGACCAAATAATTATTGTTTGTTTTTTCTGTAGATAACAACAGAACAGCAGATCAAAAGCAAGAAAGAGTATATAATTCCGCTGTTAATTGCAAGTCTGCCAAATTCGACCCCTCCTATGATACCGACTATTGCAAACAACGTAAAGCCAACGAAGTAGGCTGCAAACCGATCGCTGTTAAATATACAGGCTAACAGTTTCACAACATAACGCAAAACTGTAAGACTGCGAGTCCCGCGAGCAACTTGATTGCTTCGAATACAAAATGAGTTTGTTTTAGCACTTAAAGCAGACGAACAATATACGCTATCGTTTTCTTGGAAACATCCTGAACGGTAATTATAGCTGTAGTTGTTTTGGACATTGTATAAATTTCTATTATTTTTCATCGAGCACCACTCTTTTCTTGTTTTGGAACTTGTGACATCATTATACATCCACTTCTGGAAGTTGTCAATAGTATTTTGACATATTTTTCAAAATATTTTTTCTAATTTTGGAAGAAATATTTGCTTTTCCTCTTTACAAATTGCAAAAATACTGATATAATGGCATCAAGGAGCAAGTGTTTTCTTCCATTATCGGATACAGCGGATATCATTACATTTTCAAAACTGCTTCAAGCACTGTGTTCCATTACAGGACAATAATCAGGATATTATAAAAGGAAGAATGGTACATTTTTATGTCATTTATTGAAAATGCAAAAAAGTTAAAAAAAGAAAAAGGTTATACCACAAATGAACTGTCAAAGATCTGCGGCATCCCTCTGGGTACCCTTTCAAAGCTTTTCTCAGGAATAATTGAAGAACCTAAACTTTCAGCGGCAATCGCTATATCAAAAGCTTTAGACACAACTGTTGATACACTTTGTGAGATTAACAACGGTACATATACAAACGAAGAGCAGGAACTTCTGATCAAATTCAGACAGCTGGATGAACATGGAAAAAATCTCACAGAGCTTATTATCAAAAATGAACTTACAAGAATAGGTGCATCCGAAAATGACACCACCAAAATTGCCGCCGATAAGATCTCATCATTTCAGAAAAAAGATTCAGATTTCTCATCTGACAATTCAGATGAGAAAAAAGAAAAGCCGAAACCTCAGACCGTCATCACTCCTACGCCTGCTGAATTCACGATCAAGCAGCTTCCGCTTTACAGTACGCCGGTTTCTGCCGGTACGGGAGAATTTCTCGAACAGCCTGCTGCTTCTATGATCAGAGTCAAAAACACAGGAAAGGTAGCAGAAGCTTCCTACGCACTGAAAGTAAGCGGCGATAGTATGATGCCGGAATACTCTGACGGAGATATTCTGATAGTCAAGGAGCAATCCTCAGTCATGGAAGGGGAGCTTGGCATCTTCGTATGTGACGGACAAGCATATTTCAAGAAGTTCGGCGGTGACAGGCTTATATCTCTTAATAATGATTATAACGACCTGCCGTTATCAGAATTTATGTCGAGTTCTTGTATCGGACTCGTTTTAGGAAGGCTTAAAACAAAAAAAAGTTAATTTTAAAAAAGCATCATCTGACAAGATTTCAGATGATGCTTTTTGCGTATATTAAAAGAATGTCAACTGATCGGTTTCGGTCATATCAGAGGTTACGCCTACTTTATCAAAAACCTCAAGAACTGACTTCGACAGCTGAGCTCTGTTTTTCAGATCTTCTTTTGAAGAGAACTCACCGTTTACTCGTGCTTCAACAATACTTTGAGCTGCACGCTCGCCAAGTCCGTTTAAGGTTGAAAAAGGCAGCCTTATCTTGCCGTCTTCAATAGTAAACGCTCTCGAATCAGATCTATACAGATCAATTGGTAAGAATACGATCTTTCTTGCAAGAGCTTCTCTGACAAGGTAAAGAGTATTCTGAAGTTCTTTATCCTTTTGAGAAGCATCTTTACCTTTTTCATCGACTTCTTTAATAAATCTGTTGACAGAAGGAAGACCGCCCAAAACTATCTCTGCATCAAAGCCACCCGGTGCAACTGTAAAAAACGCAGCATAGAATTCAACCGGGTAATTAACCTTATACCATCCCAGACGAATAGCAGACATGACGTATGCCGCGGCATGGGCCTTTGGAAACATGTACTTGATCTTCTTGCAAGAAGATATGTACCATTCGGGAACATTATGCTCTATCATAGCCTGTTCCCACTCATCGGAGAGACCCTTTCCTTTACGTACGGATTCCATGATCTTAAATGCCATTGCATTCTCAAGACCATACGCTATAAGGTCGTTCATGATATTGTCACGGCACCCAATAACATTAGATATTGTACATATTCCGTCATTTATCAGATCCTGTGCATTGCCGGTCCATACGTCTGTTCCGTGAGATAGTCCCGATATCTGAAGCAGATCTGCGAAGTTTTTCGGTTTTGCTTCTTCAACCATCTTCATAACAAAACGGGTTCCGAACTCCGGAAGACCGTATGTTCCGAGATTTGCACCTATATCTTCACTCTTTATACCAAGAGGTTCAGTGGAAGCAAAAAGTCCGTAAACGCGAGGATCATTCATCGGAACATCCATTACACTGGTGTTTGTATATTTTTCCAGCCACTTATATTTTGTCGGCATATCGTGGCCGAGTTCATCCAGCTTCAATATAGTATCATGAAGATAAGAAAACTGAAAGTGAGTTGTAATGATGTCAGAATTCGGATCGTCAGCCGGATGCTGAACAGGTGTAAAATCATATACCTCGTATTCTCTCGGAATAACAATAATTCCACCCGGATGCTGTCCTGTTGTTCTCTTGACACCAACACAGTTATTGATAATTCTGTTTATCTCAGCTTTAGAAGCTGAGATGCCCTTCCCTTCAAGATATTTAGCAACAAAACCGTAAGCTGTCTTAGATGCTAGTGTTCCTATTGTACCTGCTCTAAAGACATTTCCTTCACCAAAAAGCTCCTCTGTGTACTTATGAACCTTTCCCTGAACTTCCCCTGAAAAATTAAGATCAATATCAGGGGACTTATCACCGTAAAATCCCAAAAACGTCTCAAAGGGAATATCGTGGCCTTCACCTATCAATTTAGTATTGCAATTAGGGCAGTAAGCATCAGGCAGGTCAAAACCGGACCCGACACTGCCGTCTGTAAAAAACTGATTATACTGACACTTAGGGCAGTAATAATGAGGAGGTAATGGGTTTACTTCGGATATTCCGGACATTGTTGCGACAAAAGATGATCCGACAGAACCACGCGAACCGACAAGATATCCCTGACTCTCAGAGTAAGCTACAAGTTTTACAGCTATCATATAAAGCACCGCAAAGCCGTGCTTTATTATAGAATCAAGCTCTTTTTGAAGTCTGTTCTTTACGATATCGGGCAAAGGATCACCGTACATGGATTTTGCTCTGTTCCAACAACTGGTCTGAAGATCTTCTTCAGCACCTTCCATGTTAGGAGTGTAAGTTCCATCCGGTATTGGCAGAATTGACTCACACATATCTGCAATGAGATTTGTATTTTCTACAACGACCTCGTAGGCTGTCTCCTCGCCGAGGTAAGAAAACTCCTCAAGCATCTCATCTGTAGTTCTGAGATAAATTCCTACGTCTTTGTCTGCATCCTTGAACTTTAAACCTGCCAGTAGTATTTTCCTATACAATTCATCCTCTTTATTAAGAAAGTGAGCGTCGCATGTGGCACATACAGGCTTTCCTACTTCGCGACCGATGTTGACTATACGCCTATTCAGCTCTCTCAGTCCCTCATCGTCTTTAACCTTTCCTTCTTGAACCAAGAACCGGTTGTTGCATATCGGCTGTATTTCAAGATAGTCGTAAAATTCAGCTATCTTTTTTATATCACTTTCACTCTTTCCCTCAAGCACCGCACGAAACAGCTCACCCTGCTCACATGCAGATCCTAATATGATCCCCTCTCTGTATCTCTCAAGCAGACTTTTAGGAATGCGTGGTTTTTTGTAAAAATAATCCAGATAGCTTGCTGATATCAGCTTATATAAATTCTTCAGTCCGGTGTAGTTACGCACAAGCATAATCATATGGTATGTCTTTAACTTAGACGGGTCACATTTATCCGCCATTGACTTTACCATACCGGCAGTATCAAAAACACCTTCACCTTTGATCTTTTCGGTCATTTTGGCAAATATCAACCCAAGAATATGTGCATCATCACAGGCTCTGTGATGATGAAAATCCCCAAGAGAAAAGTATTTTGCCAAAGTATCAAGCTTATGATTTTTAAGTTCCGGATTCAAATACCTGGAAAGTGCTACAGTATCAATATAAGTATTTTCAAATGGAATTTTCAGCTCTTCTGCTGCAACTCTGATAAATCCAATATCAAAATTCGCATTGTGAGCAATAAGGATCCTATCCCCGGCAAATTCCAAAAACTTCGGAAGTGCTTCTGATATTTTCGGAGCATCGGCAACCATTTCATCAGTGATAGAAGTAAGTGCGGTTATGTTTTCGGGTATATGCACCTCGGGATTTACAAAAGTATTAAACTTATCAACTATCTCGGACCCACGCATCAGTACAGCACCGATCTCGGTGATCTTACAGTTCAGAGGCGATAGACCTGTAGTCTCAATATCGAATACTACAAACTCCCCGTCGAAACTTTCATTCTTGTCTCCGCTGACCGCTCCCTCTGTATCGTCGACGTAATACGCCTCCATACCGTATATAACATCATACTCTTGCTTGCGTGCACTTTTCATTATCTCAGGAAAAGCCTGTACGTTACCGTGATCGGTAACAGCGATCTTAGGATGTCCCCATCGTTTTGCCGTTTTAACGAGATCATCAGGAACTATAATAGCATCCATCGCAGACATATTGGTATGTACATGAAGCTCAACTCGTTTTTTTTCAGCCTTATCAGACCGAAGAATACGCTTTACCTCAGCTATCGCTTTAGGGTTTGCATTAAACTCACCGTCGAAGTCACTTCGCTGGACGCTCCCCTTAACTGCAATAGATTTTCCTGGTTTTATACCGTCTACCCAACCGCTTTCGGTTTTGGGTTTTGAGCATTTTATGTATATTGAAGATGCGTTATCGGTTACACCGATAGTTATATTATATCTGTCCCCTTTTCTGCTTTCCTCCTTGGTGCATTCAAAGACTTCACCGCAAAAGGAAACATCCTTGCACTCACAGTTCAGAGCCTCGATAGGCAAAAGCTTGTCATAATCTATCGCTGTACCAAGCAACAGTTGAGGTTCGGAGATACAAAACTTCATAAGACCTGATGTGGTGATGCCTTCTTCGACAGAAAGATAATCCAATCTGCTCGATGAGATCTCTGTAGTTGAAACAGAAGAGTGTTCACTACTGCCATTTTCCTCATTCATCTTCGCTCTCAGTGCATTGTAAACCGAAGCATCATGATCTACCATAGGGACTTCTCTCTTAGGACGGCGTTGCCATCCTCCGCCAAATCCGCCGTTACTCTCCTGAACGGGAGTTGCATTTTTTATACGCTCATCATAGCTCTCAGCAGCAAATTTGAGATTTCTGTCATATTGCTCAAGAATACTGTCTATATAGTCTTGTCGTTGCCTGGTTTTCTCTGCGGAATCCTCACTGGACTCTATATCTACACGAAATACAAGGCCATATCTATTCTCAATTATAGCACTAACAACACTCTTGCATTTTGTAGCACTAAGATAATCAACACCCGATGCAAGAAAAGGAATCTTGATCAATACTCTTTGATCATCGTACTCATAACCGGCACCGTCAAAAAAGCCATTGTTTATAAGTCCGGTCCTCAACGCTTCGTAAATTACCTCACGAATCGCATCAACTGAAAATAATGCAGAATCATATTTAGGAAATATTCGTGTGCTTAGAAGCGAATACGACTTTGTTATTTCATTTTCGATCTCGATCATCAGCATCTGATCCACGTGCTCACATAAAGATGCTGTTACCTCAACACGTCTGGATTCTCGGTCTACACGAACACTCCAGTCGGTGATGGCATCTATGAACTCGAAATGTTCTTTTTGTGGTTTGTATTTAACAAAATACTCGCAAAAACTCTTATTCATCATCTTCTCCTTGAAAATTGCCTCTGCTACTTCTAATCATATACAAAGGCAAGTCAGCATTTTAATCTGTTTTTTTAGTATATCACAACATTCAATGACTAATCAAGAACAAAATAAAAATCAGTTTTTTTGATTTTTTATAAATTGTAAATTTTTTGTAAACAGATAACTTTGTACTTGAATTATTACGCTCATGTATGATATTATTGAAAGGCATGTTTCGGAACTGCCCGGATCATGACTATAAAACACACATACTGTGTTTTGTGTCCGGTGCCGAAAGGCTGACACATTATAGCGGTATGGTGGAAAATAACCGAAGGAGGGCTATTATGTCCGTTATTACAATCAAGCAGTTACTCGAGGCCGGAGTACATTTCGGTCACCACACAAGAAGATGGAACCCCAAGATGGCTGAGTACATCTTCACTGAAAGAAACGGTATTTACATTATCGATCTTCAGAAAACCGTAAAGAAGTTTGAGGAAGCTTACAACTTCATTCAGAACGTTGCAGCAGAGGATGGAACGATCCTTTTCGTAGGTACGAAGAAGCAGGCAGCTGATACCATCAAGGAAGAAGCTGAAAGATGCGGAATGTA
>JAZNOK010000012.1:0-4116 GCA_045580775.1 Eubacteriales bacterium | reverse complement strand
ACTCGTGAGGCTCGTGCAGTTATAGAATGCAGAAGTTCCGATGCTCACAACACCCTCAGGAATGACAACACTCGTAAGGCTCGTGCAGTTAGAGAATGCATAAGCATTGATGTTCGTTACACTGTCAGGAATGATCACACTCGTGAGACTAGTGCAGTTATAGAATGCATCCTCACCGATGCTCGTTACACTGTCAGGGATGCTGATGCTCGTGAGGCTCGTGCAGTTAGAGAATGCACCAATACCTATGCTCGTGACACTGTCAGGGATGCTGATGCTCGTGAGGCTCTTGCAGTTATTGAATGCATAATCGCCGATGCTTACCACGCCGGAAGGGATCTCTATACTTGTGAGGTCAGTGCATTTATTAAATACAGAGCCGCATATGATCTTTGTATCCGGATTGACACTGATGGAGCTCACAGGACCAGACACTGTATCCACCAATATGAAATATGGGTTATTTGAATTACCGAGGTATTTCCCATTTTCATATATATTGTACTTTAAACTCGTGCAATTACCAAATGCAACATTACCCACATTAACAACATTTGACGGTATATCTATACTTTCAAGACTCGTACAATTAAAAAACGCACCCTCTCCGATATACGTTACGCTTTCGGGAATGTTGACATTCTTTAGATTAGGACAGTCACAGAACATTTTTTCCGGAATACTGACTATGCCCTGCGGAATAACAACGCTCTCAAGTGATAATAACTGTGACAGTGCCCACCGTTCTATGAACTTTGTACTGCTATGGATAGTGCAAGAAGTCACCGATCTGGAACCCGCTCTCACCAGCAATATGTAGGGATCCTCGGAATTACCCAAGTAGTATACGTTATCATAGATATTGTAATTCAGAGGGCAACCGGAAAAGGCATCCGAGCCAAGATAGACCAAACTTGAAGGAATGCTAACGTTTTTAAGACTCTCACATTCTTCGAATGCACCGTTACCGATACTTGTCACTCCTTCAGGGATAAGGATGCTGGTAAAACCGTCCGATTGACTGAAAGCATTATTGCCGATCTTCACAATACTTGAAGGAAAGCAGATACTCGTCAAACCGTCACAATTATAAAACGCACTATTCCCTATACTCGTCACGGGATAGCCGTCAATCGTTTCGGGGATAGTAACCGAGCTGGCAGATCTGTTACAGCGGTTTATCTCTACCTCACCGTTTGCGACAGTATAGGTAAGCTCACCGTACGTATCTGCTTTGGCATTTACTGTTGCAGCATAACAGATAAACAATGTTCCACAGCTCAGAGTAAGAACTGTAATTACAAAAAGCATAAACTTTTTCATTTCGTTATACTCCTTAGTAGTATTTATCACCACACTATGTTAGCATACATCCTACGATTTGTCAACTTGTTGTGGTTTCCATCGATTTATGAAACAAACACATCAATAATCGTCGTATTCGTCACATTGTATCATGCCATGCAGAAAGTCATCCTATTACCGACAACTGCCGGAGTAGTATACGCAACACATTTTTCGTTGATCTAAGTACCACCAATAAAAACACCCTCCCGTTGTACAGTTGTCAGCGAGAGGGTATGTGTGTATTTATTTTTTATTACGTCGGTAGCTGTCCGGAGTCTGAGCTGTATATTTTTTAAATGAACTGGAAAAGTGCTGTACACTCGAAAACCCAAGCTGCTCGGATATATCCGACAGCTCTGAACGGCTGCCTCTGAGAAGTACCTTTGCAGCTGCTATTCTCTTTTGCATTATATATTGTTTCGGGGTTGTTCCGAACTCCTTGGAAAAGAGATGTATGATATAGGACTTTGACAAATAAAGCTTTTTCTCTATTTGCTCAAGAGTTATATCAAAGTTTGCAGAATTATCAATGATCGCTTTTATCTGATACGGAAGACCGCAATTCAGTTTTTTTGTTCTCGTTTTGTTTCCAACCTTGATCATAATGCCGGTCAAAAGCACCGCAACATTAGAAAAGACCTCATCACGGTTTTCCTCGTTTATCACTCCGACCTGCTCTGCGATAGACTTGAATACAGCATAGACATCAAGCTTCTCAATGACCACAGGCTCGCTTACCGAATACAGATCCAGTATAGCCTCAGGAAATCTGCCCCTGACGTTTATCCATATTTTGGAAAAAGGCTCCGCACTATCCGGATAGTACTTGTGTGAGTGGTGCCTATCAAGGTAGTAAAAATCCCCCGCCTCGACCGTATACTTTTTTCCCTCACATTCTATATATCCTCTGCCCGAAATGACATATTCAAAGACAGATACACACTCATCTCCCCTGCCATCCCTGATCCTCTCCATATAATAGGCGGCATTGGGAATGGTTTGTCCGCATGCTTCAATGTCAAAGGGTAGAGATGTATCATGATCAGCTCCCGAGAGGTAGAATAGGTTTTCATATCCTACATTCATCATTCGCATTGTTACACCCCAAAAATCAACATTATTTATTCAAACAGTTTCCTATTTTAATTATAGGATGTATCAGATATTTGTCAACACATGCAGGCAGATCACTTTTATTTTTATGTATTAAATGATTAAATAACTTCCTTTTTTTAAACTTGGCAACCTAATTTCATGCACCGAATTGCCTTTTGCAAACTTGGAATGTCAGTCATGCTTCTTATCGCGTTCATGAAAATTGAATATTTGTTTCCGCTATTCAAACCTGTATTGCAAAAAAGTACCGGTAGCTTTTTTCAAAAAAGCAGTTCACACCAAACAAGATCTTTCGCATACGTAAAACCGGCTGAAATTTCCCATTGCCTAAAAAGACACTTTTTGTTGTTCTTTTGCCTATAGATGTGAATACCCGAGCAGCATATATACATCAATTGCCTTGTGACAGTTGAGAAGAACCGCTAAACAATATAAAAATACCGCAGGGAGACTCCGGTGTAAAGAGTCTCCCTGCGATGAGTTCTTTTATTTACTTTTTGCCCGATCAGCCGCAGCCGCAGCCGCATCCTGAGAAGAACAGGATGATTATAGCAAGGATAATGAGCCAAGTGCAGCAGTTAGAGCTGTCAAAAAGGTTGCAAAGGCAGTTGTTATTCATAGGATGATCCTCCGATAGTATTCATACACTTTTGTGTAATTCGAGAGCTCGCGGCTCTCTGTTATCATCTTATGTTTTTCTGCCGTTTGTGTTACGGTCATTTCGTATATTGCACTATAGCGGTATACAGACGTTTTGCATCCTCAAGCTCTCTCGCGGCCTCTGCCTCACCCATGATAAAGGAATATGCCCGCTTGACACGAAGCACCAGATAGCTATTATACGTGATCTCCCTCGTCGTATCATAGCTAAACGGCAATACCGAACAATCAATAGCATACTCATCTATCGCTCCGCTATCCGGTATATATCCGAGAACATCTTCGATCGGAAGAAGAACGCTCTTGTCCATCTGCTCATAAACTTCTTTTGAAACCAGCCAAACGGCGGTATTGCCGTTTTCGAGTTCAGTGAGAAAATGCTCATAGTTCTTCTTGTTATACTCAGGATGAAACTGCAGATCCTCCCCTTCCTTGAGCTGTGTTTTTGACAGTTGTTCTATCTGCGAGTCTGAATAAAAATGAAATGTCTGAAACTCAAGCGTACATTCTCCGTCTCCGTCAAGATCTATATTGAGAAGCGAGGACATCTTTTGGCTGATCTCGTCCTTTTCGCTGTGGGAATATGCATACTCTCCGATATACCCTATGTACGCCTCCTCCCCTCCCTGACCAAATGAGGATATCACTACCCACAGAATGACAAACACAACAAAGCAGACTGCTGCAACATGCCACTTGTAATGATAGAAAAAATTTGATATCTTCTGTTGTGTTGTGTATTGTACATTTTCATCCCTGATATGCAATTTATCCATAGCATCGATGCTCCATTCAAACTACAGTATTGATTACTTATATCATATCACACAATTGTAAACAATTCAAGCACGTATAAAAAAGTAGGCTTTAACAGCACAGCACCTCCCGCCTATCACTACTCGGGCAAGTATTGGTGTTTAAAAAGTGTCGCTTATTTGCATACTTCCATCCCCGCTGTCATTCTCGAACGGAACGCAGTGGAGTGAAGAATCC
>JAZNOK010000011.1:0-10400 GCA_045580775.1 Eubacteriales bacterium | reverse complement strand
CTATCATGGTCGTTTCTTTGGGGAAATCCGCCAGTACCTTCACTGCGTTCAGCAGGGCGGCACTTGCCGCACCTAACAGCTCCGATGTCTTGCCCGTGACTATACGTCCGTCGGGAAGCTCAATTGCAACTGCCGGCTGATTGTTTGTCTCGATAGAACGGTTGATAGCTGCCTTTACGGTCTTTCTGTCATCGGCAGATACTTTTGCCTGATTCATGAGAACTTCTATTTTTTCGACTACCGAATTTTTGATACGTCCGTCTCTATGATCGCACAAAGCCGCAAAGTATCGGCGGATTATCTCCTGACCCGATGCTGCTCTTACCGCTTCATCATCAAATATGCAGTTTCCCGCCATGTTGACGCCCATATCTGTGGGCGATTTGTACGGACTCTCACCGCTTATATGCTCAAAAATGGCGTTGAGCACAGGAAATACCTCTACATCGCGGTTATAGTTTACAGCTGTCTGGCCGTAAGCTTCCAGATGATATGGATCTATCATGTTAATATCATCGAGGTCTGCCGTTGCTGCCTCGTATGCAAGATTGACAGGGTGCTTGAGTGGGATGTTCCATATCGGGAAAGTCTCAAACTTCGCATATCCTGCGGCAATGCCGCGTTTGTTGTCATGATACAGCTGTGACAGGCACGTAGCCATTTTTCCGCTTCCGGGACCGGGTGCTGTCACAACAACGAGCGGTCTTTCGGTCTCGATATATTCGTTTTTGCCAAAGCCCTCAGGGCTGACGATATGCTCGACATCATATGGATATCCTGCAATAGGTCGATGCAAATAGGTCTTTATTCCGAGATGCTCCAGCCTCTCTTTGAACTTTGCCGCGGTAGGTTGATCGTTGTATTTTGATATTACAACACTGCCTACATACAGACCGAACTCACGGAATGCATCGATCAGTCTGAGCACGTCGTTGTCATAGGATATGCCAATGTCTCGGCGAATCTTGGAGTTTTCGATATCGCATGAAGAAATGACAATAACTATCTCTACCTCGCTTGCGATATTTTTGAGCATTTGGAGCTTGGAATCCGGACGGAAACCTGGCAGGACCCTCGACGCGTGATAATCGTCAAAGAGCTTACCGCCAAACTCAAGATAGAGCTTGCCGCCGAACTCTGAAATTCTCTTAGCGATCTGTTCGGATTGCTTTTTTATATATTCGTCATTGTCAAAACCTATCTTACTCACCGCTATTGCTCCTTTAGAAAATCAATACTCATATATTATACTACCAAAGAAAAATGGTGTCAAGGAAAATAAGGGAAAAATATTTTTGCTCGGCAAGCGAGCAAATGATATGAAAAACGGAGAAAAAACGAGCTTTAGCGAGATTGCTCTATGCTAAATTAAAAAAACGAAAAATCTTTTCAAAAAAGTATTGACAGAGTCAGGTGAGTGTGCTATAATCTCACATGTTTGAAAAACTAATCTATATTTTATGGAGGAATCAGTAATGTCAACATTCATGGCAAAAGCTGAAACGATCGAGCGTAAGTGGTACGTTATCGACGCGGCAGGAAAGCCCCTCGGTAAGACCGCTGTTGCAGCTGCAAACATTCTCCGCGGCAAGCACAGACCTGAGTTTACACCTCACGTTGACTGCGGCGAGTATGTAATCGTTATCAATGCTAAGGACGCAGTTCTCACAGGAGACAAGCTTAACCAGAAGTACTACCGTCACCACTCCGGTTACATCGGTGGACTTAAGGAAGTAAAGTACGCAACACTCATGGCTACAAAGCCTGAGCTTGCAATGGAGCTCGCAGTAAAGGGAATGCTCCCCCACAATTCTATCGGTGACAAGGCATTTACAAGACTTAAGGTCTATGCAGGTGCAGAGCATAAGCAGGAGGCTCAGCAGCCTACTCCTTACAACTTTGACTGATAGGGAAAGGATAGGTATATAACAGATGTATACAAGTGCTAAACCTTATTTTTACGGAACAGGCAGAAGAAAGAGCTCTGTAGCTCGCGTTCGTGTAATGCCCGGTACCGGTGTTATCACCATCAACGGCAGAGACATTGACGAGTATTTCGGCCTTGAAACACTTAAGCTTATAGTAAACCAGCCTTTCGGTGTTACCGAGACAACAGGCAAGTTTGATATAATAGCAAATGTACGCGGCGGCGGATTCAGCGGCCAGGCAGGAGCTATTCGTCACGGACTTTCTCGTGCTCTCGTAACGATCGACGAGACATACAAGCCCGCACTCAAGAAGGCAGGCTTCCTCACTCGTGACCCTCGTATGAAGGAAAGAAAGAAGTACGGACTCAAGGCTGCACGTCGTGCACCCCAGTTCTCCAAGAGATAATCACTTATCTTACAAGCACAACAAAAACCCCGAAACCATGACGGTTTTCGGGGTTTTACTTTTGCCTTCCTTTTTGCTCAGGTGTAAATGATGTTAAAAAGGGCTGTCTCAAACGCGAAACTATCGCATTTGAGACAGCCCTTTTCGTGGTTAGTTTAGTGGGTCATTGTTATCAGTTTTGGAATTGTTACAGCTGCAGCTGCCGCTGCACTTGCTTTGGCATTGCTTTGCACAAGGGCAGCCTATGCAGCTTTCCCCACGCTTCTTAGCACGGATCAGATACCATATTATACCTGCCGCAATGGCAATTAAGATCAAAATAATGATAACGTTTTTCATATTGTGTACCCTAAATGAGATGTTTTTCAGATGCCGGCACGGCTAAGAGAATACTCTTCTTTTAGCTTTTTGTTGGTGTTTATGATGAGGGCAATTACAATGGTCGCCATCGCCAGTACCGCAATAAGACCTATGACAGCTGCACCGACATTAAGCGTGCCTCCTGTGACGAGCGTACCTATCGTATAAACAAGGTAAGATACCGTATATCCGACGGCAAGCTGCAGTCCAATACCGCCCCAGAGCCACTTGCCGCTCTTCATCTCGGCGTTCATAGCACCGATAGCAGCAAAGCATGGAGGAGTATAGAGGTTGAACATCAGGTAAGCAAGAGCGGCAACCTTGGTGATAGCCATAATACCTGCAACCTCTGCCCCTGCACCTTCCATAAGGGCAAGTTCTTCAGTGTCGATAAGGTTCTCGAGGCCTATGAAGCAAACGGCGAGAGTACCGACAACGTTTTCCTTAGCAATAAAACCTGTAACAGCTGCTGCCGCAAGCTGCCATGAAAGCACGCCTACGATTGGAACCAGTAAGTATGCAAACGGACGTGCGATTGAAGCGAGAATTGATTGATCCGCAACCTCAGCAACAGCGAAGGACCAGGTGAAGGTCTGCATCAGCTGTACAGCCATGTTGCAGAGAAGAATAATGGTAGCAGCTTTGACTATGTATGCCCAACCACGGCTGCACATGGACTTGAATGCACCCCAAAGAGAAGGGAACTTGTATTCCGGAAGTTCTATGATAAAGAAGGATTTTCTTGCCTTGTAGCCTGTGATCTTATTGATAAGAAGTGCCCCGAGAAAGATCAGTACGATGCCCGAGAGGTACATTACGGTGCTCACCCAGCCTGCATCATCGAAGAAAGCACCTGCAAAAAGAGCAATAACAGGGATCTTAGCACCGCAGGGCATAAAAGGAGCGAGCATAGCAGTTGCTCTTCTTTCACGCTCATTGCGGATGGTGCGGCTTGCCATAATTCCGGGAACGGCACAACCGATGGTAATTACAAAAGGAATAACGGATTTACCGGAGAGACCGACCTTCTTGAAAATAGGGTCAAGCACAACAGCAACACGGGACATATATCCGCAATCCTCTAGGAGAGCAATGAGGAAGTACATGACCATGACCAGAGGCAGAAAACCCACAACAGCCACAACACCGCCTATAACACCGTCAACAAGAATGGCACTGAGAAGCGGATTTGCATCTGCGAGCAGATCTCCTACCCATCCCTGGAAGGTTTCCAGCCAGCCTACCAGCAGATCTGCGATGGGAGTACCTACCCAAACCTGAGAGATCTGGAACACAAGGAACATTACAACGGCAAAGATCGGAATGCCGAGCCATTTGTTTGTAAGGAACGCGTCGATATCATCACCGAAGTTTTTGTCTTTTGTGAGGACCTTGCGGGTCTCAACGGACTTTACGATATTGTTTACAAAATCGAATCTTCTGCGGTCTGCCGCTTCTACTACAGCCTTGTCGGTCAGATCAATATCCCCCTGAACATAGGGAGCACTTTGAGTATCGTCAGCGTGTGCCACAGCCGCATCTATAACTGCCTTCAATCCTTCAGATGAGGTAGAGATGGTGTTTACGACGGGACATCCCAGCTTCTCACTAAGAGCCGCCGCATCAATTACTGTGTCCTTTTTTTCGTTTATGTCACTTTTGTTCAGAGCAACAACAACAGGAACACCGAGCTCCAAAAGCTGCGTGGTGAAGAACAGGCTTCGGCTGAGGTTTGTAGCATCTACGATGTTGATGATAACGTCGGGATTTTCCTTTTTTACATAGGAGCTGGTAATGCTCTCTTCGCTGGTGAAGGGAGACATGGAGTATGCACCGGGCAGATCAACAGCAATCAGCTGTGCACCTCCCGCATACACCTTTTTGATAGGGTGTTCTTTTTTGTCTACGGTGACACCTGCCCAGTTTCCGACTTTTTCGTTGCTGCCTGTCAGAGCATTGTACATCGTAGTCTTACCTGAGTTCGGGTTGCCTGTCAAAGCAATTCTCATGGGGACTTCCTCCTTTGGTTTGTACCTTTCGCTTGTTGATTTGCAGATAAAAAACAAAAACACAGTTAGTCATCGCTAACTAATGGGTGGAAAACAACCGAAATAATTGCTTTCCGCCGCATAGGTTAAATAATAATTATAGCCTCTGCCAGCTGAGAGTCAATGTTGTAGCGTCCGTCTTTGATGGAGACAGTGCATCCGCCCTTGCGGTGAGCTACGACCGTGATGGTTTCTCCGTCGTAGCATCCGAGGGAAAACAAAAACGCATTCAACTCTTCGTCATCTGTTTTGATCTGAGAAATGACGTACTCTTTGCCTTCTACAGCTTCTTTCAAAGTCATAATTGTGTACCACCGTTTATTATTTACTTATGTCTGCAACATAAATAATATTCGATTAGCGGCCGCTAACTCAGACTCAAACAAACGAGTTAGTCTACGCTAACCTTTATTGATTATACTCGTATGCATAGTATTTGTCAATACTTTTTTAGAAAAATTTTTTTCTTTTTCCAATGTTTTTGTAATGCTTTATATTCTTTTTGTTGATTTTTTCATAAATCTGTGGTAAACTATCAGGAGAGTTTGAAAAAACGACTTTGGGGAGTATTATTATGTCATTAAAAACGTCCGGCGAGATGTATCTCGAAACCATCTATGTGCTATATAAGACAAGATCATCGGTGCGTTCCATTGATGTGGCAGAGTATATGAATTATTCAAAGCCCAGTGTTTGCCGCGGTGTAGGACTGCTGAAAAAAGAAAATTACATTACAGTTGATAAAGACGGTTATATTTCGCTGACTGAAGCCGGACTGGCAGAAGCACAAAAGATTTACGAGCGTCACACCGTTTTGTGCAAGGTTTTAATGATGCTTGGAGTTGATGAAAAGACAGCGGCTGAGGATGCCTGCAAGATAGAGCATGTTATCAGTGACAAATCTTTTGTATCTCTGAAAAAGTATCTTGAGGACAGATGATCTACGCTGTGCTTGATCTTCATCAAACTTTCTTTTGAAAAAATTACAGAAATCGTATTACCGGTAGCGGCGGGGACTTGTGCAGAGTTTCTGCCGCTTCCTGTCGACAGCATTGCTCTCGCCGGGCTTGTTATGATAGGAGGAGGCTCTGCTCCGATATATCCGTGCATACTTCACTCTACCCCGAAAAATTTCGGAATAGAGAACTCCCGTGCCCTTGTCGGTATACAGATGGCGAGTGCTTATGTAGGTACCACTTTTTTTCTCCCTTGTTCGGAGTTATAGCAAGCGGCACTTCCATCTCGGTTTATCCATATTTTTTGGCGGTTTTGGCAGCTGTATTATTTGCTTTGACAGAGCTATTACACAAAAGCACACTCAGCAGATAATTACTAAATATTATTAGAAAGACGATCGGAACAACAGATGAAAAGTATAACAAATTGCAGTGTTTTAGATGAGGCAAAAAACAAACCTCTGTCAGAGCTTACCTTAGATACAGTGTTAAGACTCAAAGAACGTACATGGCATATCACGTTTGCAGAGTCGTGCACGGGTGGATCAGTATGTGCGGCACTTGTCGGAGTGCCCGATGCGTCCTGCGTGCTTGATGCATCATTTGTCACTTACGCAAACGATGCGAAGGTAAGATTGTTGGGGGTATCAGAGAACAGCATCGAGTCATTCGGAGTGGTGAGTGAGACTGTTGCTGCTGAGATGGCAGAAGGTGCTGCCCGGGCAAACTCCGCAGAGGTGGCGGTGGCAGTATCCGGCATTGCAGGTCCCGGCGGAGGAAGCGAAAAAAAGCCTGTCGGATGTGTATGCTTTGGCTATTATATAAACTCAGAGACGTATACGGAGACTGTGTACTTCGGAGATCTCGGAAGAAACGCAGTAAGAGAAGCTACGACCGTCCATGCGTACAGACGACTGTATTCGCTTATCAGAAAATAAATAGAGAGCATACATCACATCACTTACAGAAAAAAGAGAGAACATTTCGGTTTCCCGATTTGATCTCTCTTTTCTGTTGTTAGCTGGTTTGGGCTTACAAATGCGATGTCGGTTCTTCTCAACAAGAATTGAAAGTATTTTCAAATTCTCCGCTAAGGACATCACTCTTTGTACATGCTTGCTTTTTATTTCTATGAAATCGTTTTTTGTTGCCGTCCTATCACTATGTCAAAAGCTACCCCTGGTCAGGTTGCGGATGGAGTCAGGCATTTTGAATGCTTTGACAGTTATCTGCCTTGAGCCAAGGTGAATACGAACTCGCAGTTCTTTTCATATTCGCTTGTGGCAAATATCTGCTGTTCGTGTGCATCAATGATGGTTTTGGCTATATAAAGCCCCAGTCCTACACCTGTTTTGTCAAGACCGCGGGATTTGTCACTTTTGTAAAAACGCTCAAAAACGAACGGAAGGTCATCCGACGGTATTCCCATTCCTTCATTGAATACCGATACAGAGATCTTTTTGTTTGGGATCTGCTTCACCGTTATGCGGTACTTGCCCCCGTCATAAGCAAATTTGATCGCGTTGTCACAAATGTTGTAGAGAATTTGATATATAGCGTCCTTGTCTGCAGAGACCAGCATGTTGTCCTTGTCTGATATAAATTCGACATCCAGCCTCTTTTTTTCTATTCGAGATTCAAAGCTGATCAAAATTTGCCTTGCCATCTCGCAAATGTCGAAGTTGATCATCTCGAATCTTCTCTCTCCCGCCTGCATTCTTGAAATGTCGAGCAGTGTAGAGACGAGCCTTGAGAGCCTTTTTGTCTCGCTCGAGATAATGTCGAGATAGTAGTCTTGCTTTTCCGGAGGGATGACGCCGTCTTTTATTCCATCGACAAAGCCGCTGATAGTAGTCATGGGAGTACGCAGATCATGCGATACGTTTGCAAGAAAGGTACGACGTAGATTCTCCTGATGCTCCAGAGATTCTGCCATTTGATTGAACGCGGTTGAAAGCTCGGTAAACTCATCATTACCGCTGACAGGGACTCTGGCATCCAGCTTGCCGCTTGAGAAGCTCTTGACAGCTTTGAGCATGTTTTTGAGCGGTACGACCGTTCTCTCCGTGATAAAGTATATCGCTATCAGTATAGCCAGCATAAGAGATACGGTAGAAAGCACTATAGCCTTCATCATCACATTGACAAAATCGGTAATACTTTCGGACTGTGCACAAACGATGACACCGCCCAAACACGCACCGTCAATTTCTGTGACGCTCTTTGCACATACCAGATACTTTTTGTCAAGCATGCCGTCGAGGCTTGACAGTTCAAGTATACTGCCGTTCGTGAAAAGCGTATTCATGTATGAAGCGGACAGAGAGCCGTTTGTGATAGTCAGGCCGTTTTTTAGGTCTGTACAGATCGGCTCGCCCGTTGAGTCAACTATAAAAATGCTTGTATCAGAGTAAAAGAGCGATGCCGTGAGCACGGAGTCGAGGCTCTCTTTTTCCTTTTGCAGATATTCTGTAAACTCCTTTGAGTTTGTCCCTTCAAAATCCCGCACAAGGAAATTTACTACAGCATTCGAGGTCTTTGTGATGCCTTCCTGCTTTGTGTTGATGGCGTAATCGTTCGCTATTGAGGAAATGATGAGTGCCAGTATCAAAAAGCTGAACGTAATAAGAAGCATAAACACAGCAAGATATCTTGAAAAAACACTCTTGAACATTTCAGTTATTCCGTTTTATTCAACAACATCAAATTTGTATCCGACACCCCATACGGTCTTGAGCGACCACTTTTCACTGACGCCTTCCAGCTTTTCACGCAGACGCTTTACATGTACATCTACAGTACGCGAGTCGCCGAGATAGTCAAATCCCCATACCTTGTCCAGCAGCTGATCGCGTGTAAAAACATGATTGGAGTTAGAAGCGAGAAAATACAGCAGCTCCAGTTCCTTCGGGGGAACGTCTACGCTTTTTCCGTTTATCTTCAGCTCGTATTTTACGAGGCTGATCTCCATGTTTTCATACTTGATTACCTCCGTGTCCTCTTTTGAGTCCTTAGAGAACGAGCGACGCAATACAGCCTTTATGCGGGCGGACAGCTCCTTCATATCAAACGGCTTAACGACAAAGTCATCAGCTCCGAGCTCCAGTCCGAGTACCTTGTCGAAGGTCTCGCCCTTGGCGGTTATCATGATGATCGGCTTGCTTGATATTTCTCTGATCTCTCTGCATACCTGCCAGCCGTCTTTTTTGGGGAGCATGATATCGAGAAGTACAAGGTCAGGGTCATAGGTCTTGAAGTAGTTTACACCCTCCTGACCGTCAGCGGCGGTCTTTACCTGATAGTCCTCGTTCTCGAGGAATATTTTGAGCAGCTCGCAAATGTTGGGATCGTCGTCAACTACAAGTATTTTAGTTCCCATATTTACCTCCCATTTTGTTTGGATAAAATTGCATCATACGATATTATAACCATTATAATGCATAAAGTTGTCGAATGTGTGAAGACTTGTTGAATTTTATTTACAGTAAATATAAACAAATTGCTTTTTCTGTGTCAATTATATCATTTAAAAATAAAATAATCAAGGGTATTGAAAAAACAGCAAGAATATTATATAATAACATATTGAAGTAAAAAAATTGCCTTTGGCAGTGTTATGTGGAGATTGAAATGAAACTTGGTATAGTAGGATTACCTAATGTGGGTAAGAGCACACTTTTTAATGCTTTGACAAATGCGGGAGCACAGTCGGCAAACTATCCTTTTTGCACTATAGATCCGAATGTCGGTATCGTATCGGTTCCGGACAAGAGACTGGAGTATCTGAGGGATATGTATACTCCTGAGAAGTATACTCCCGCCACGATAGAGTTTGTTGATATAGCAGGACTTGTACGCGGAGCATCAAAGGGAGAAGGACTCGGAAACAAGTTCCTCTCTCACATCAGAGAGGTAGATGCGATAGTGCATGTTGTGCGTTGCTTTGAAGACTCCAACATTATTCATGTTGACGGTTCTGTAGATCCGCTGCGTGATGTTGAGACGATAGATATGGAGCTCATACTGTCTGATATGGAGCTGATGGATCGTCGCATTGACAGAGTGAAGAAAGCAATGAAGGGAGACAAATCCCTTGCCGCCGAGCTTGAGGTGTGCGAAATGGTCAAGGCGTGCCTTGACGCGGGCAAGAATGCCCGATCTCTTGAGCTTGACGAGGAGCAGAGAGCTATGCTCGCTGACACCCCGCTGCTTTCAATGAAGCCTGTAATATATGCCGCGAATATTTCGGAGGATATGCTGGCTGAAGATCTATCGGGTTATGACGGATATGTGAAGCTCGCAGATCATGCAGCTTCCGAGGGATCTCAGATAATTGCCGTATGTGCAGAGATCGAGGCGGAGCTTTCCGAGCTTGAGGGAGAGGAAAAAACAGCCTTCCTGTCGGATCTGGGTATAGAGGAGAGCGGTCTTGACAGACTGATCAGTGCATCTTATTCATTGCTCGGTCTTATCTCCTATCTTACAGCAGGACCGAAAGAAGTACGTGCATGGACCATCACCCGCGGAACAAAGGCACCTCAGGCGGCAGGAAAGATACATAGTGACTTTGAGCGTGGATTTATACGTGCGGAGATAATATCTTTTGATGATCTTGTCAGAGAGGGCAGCGAAAAGGCAGTGAAAGAAAAGGGCCTTATGCGTTCGGAGGGCAAGGACTATGTCATTGCCGACGGCGATATTG
>JAZNOK010000010.1:0-12339 GCA_045580775.1 Eubacteriales bacterium | reverse complement strand
CCGATGCTCGTCACACTGTTGGGGATAGAGACACTCGCAAGGTTAGTGCAGCTATTGAACGCACTGTCGCCGATGTTTCTCACGAGGTATCCGTCGATAGATGCGGGGATCGCGACGGAGGTTGCAGACGTACTGCAATCGGTTATAGTGGCCTCTCCGTTCGATACGGTATAGGTAAGGTTGCCGTAGGTTTCGGCTTCGACTCTGAGTGCAGAGAAGGATATGACCGCTGTAAAGATGATCAATAGGGACAAAAACAGTTTTCTGTATTTCATGTTGGTCTCCTGTGATGACTGTATAATTTTTGTCACGTAAAAGGTAATGCAGCGAATTGTGACTGTTATAACTCGGATACACAGTTATGATAGCACTTTTATCGAAGAAATGCAATGCTTTTTTACCTAATAATGCCAAAAGCAGAGCAAGGATGGCATTTTGTGGGAGATGGCAGTTTGCTCGAAGTCTTTCACAGATAATACATCCCGCATAAAACCGAACAATCAAGCTGCCGACGATGCTTATAGCTATGACAGAAAATGAACTAACCTTCCGTTCTGTTTTCATGATATATTTCATCGTAGAAAAAAGAACCGTAACAGCATAGACTGAAACGGTTCTTGTATCCCTTGTGTGTGTGAATGCTCAGTTTTGTTCTTCGGAGAGCGAATATATCTGAAGTGCGAGGTACTTCCTGATATAATCGAGATCCACTCCTATGACGGAACTTCCGTTGATCTGCATATATCTGAAGTTATCCTCGGGAGGCATTGAGATTGTCTTCATCTCGTATTTTGAATACGCACCAACATTCAGCATAAGCTTGAGAATGTCGCTCTCGGTGAGATTGGTCGTTACCATAGGCAACACATGAGTGAGCAGATCATTCCACTCAGCTGGTGTCATTTTTCTCACCCTCTCGAATATTGCCGACATGACCGTTCTCTGTCTGCTCGTCCTTCCAAAGTCAGAGTCCACATTTCTTATTCTGGCATAAGCGAGAGCCTGAATGCCGTTGAGCTCGTAGTATCCTGCTCCCTTGTTCTCTATAGCATCCTTTTTTCTGTCGTTTACCTTCGAAACTACAAGGTTTGTCCAGTAAATATGCTGATTGAGCACGCTAAGCTCAGTCTCGTTGATATAGATATTTAACTTCCCAAGGTAATTGACCACATCGACAAAGGCAAAGAAGTTTGATGTAGCGTATCTGTCTATACGAAGGCCAAAGTTTTTCTCGATTGTTTCAACAAGCAAAGACGGCCCTCCGAAAGCATACGCAGCGTTAAGCTTGTTTGCTCCGTACCCCGGTATCATTACGTAAACATCACGCAAAAATGATGTAAGCATTATCTTCTTTTCGGAAGGACATATAGACACAACCATCATGACGTCACTTCTGCCGACATTGATGTTATACCTTGAATCAAGACCGATAAGCAGAATATTTATCACGTCGTCACGCTGACTGATATAATCACAAGTATAGCTGCGTTCGACCTTTCCGAGACTTCCGCCGATCTCGGTAATATCTATCTCGAAGTTTCCGCTGCCGACATTTTCTATCTGTTCAAGATACTGGTCCTTTTCCTCATCTGAGGCGAGCTTGGATGTGTCTATAGTCTCGTCGGGAGCTTCTTCTTCCTCAACATACTCCCCGGTCCAACTGTCTTCTCCCGAAAACAGTTCCTCGTAATCGAGCATCCCATAGTAGTGACGGAACAATCCGTATACTACACCGAAAACTATAATCAAAAACGACAGAAGTACCAATATGACAGCGACGGTAATTCTCTTTGCTCTGCTTTTCTTTTTCGGTTTTTTTATGTCTGACTCTTCGCTGTCCGCCCCTTTAACTTCAGGCGAGCTGTCTGTCTGCTCCACCGGCACTTCCGCTGTCAAAGACTCCGCGGCATCCACGGGCTCGTTTTGACTTTCTGTACACGTCTGCTCTGCAGGCGAACTCTGCTCTATCCGATCAGAGGACATTGTTATTTCTTGTTCTTTCATTTTTTCTTCCTTTTTCGTCAGTTTAGCTTTATCGTATGGACGGTATCGGTCCATGAATAATACGCAGTAAGTCCGCCAAGCTCGCAGTCTTTTGCCAGTCTGCGGTACGTACACAAAAACGCCGACTGCTCTACATAGAGAGGAAGCTCGGTATAGTACAGCGACAAGATCCGGATAAAGTCAAGATAAAGCCGAGATCTCTGCTCAGGCTCCGATGTCTGTGCCAGCTGCAATATGATTGCATCAAGTGCCTTGTCCTTGATACCAAAATAGTTTTTGCCGATGTCAAGTGCATGCTGAGGGGTGTTTTTGCTGTAATAATGAGTATAAAGATCGGGCTTTGGCGAAAGGGTGTAAGCGGATGCCCACATCATCACTCCGCCGCCGCAAAGTTCCGCTGTCAGCTGTTCGGCGTCAGATACTATTCGGCAGTTGAGCTTTATGCCGAGTTTGTCGAGCAGCTCCGAGCTGTTCTGTACCGCAGGCAAGACCGGCGAGCCTCCTACTTCGTCCGTACACAGCAAAAACTCAAACTCAAGTGTGCCGCCATCGGGAGCAGCGGTGATCTTCTTTGCTTTTTTATCATACGTATACCCGGCCGCGACAAAATACTCAAGCACAGCATCCGAAAGTGCCTTTTCTTTTTCCTTTTCGCTCATTCCCTGCACGAATATGCTCTCGCCCATGACAGTATTGCTGTATCTGAGCCCATCTTCGGAAGGATATAAAGTTGACCTCGGATCTGCCGGATACCCGGTCATTTCTGCAGACTCTCCGAAATACTCATACACAGACTCGGGAGCAAAATGAGAAAACAACACACAAAATGCTCCTCTGAGTGCACGCGAAGGATCACTCTGAGAGTCATCCCCGATCTTCAGCACCGAGCTGTTGAGCCCTATGTAACCGTACACACCGGTACTTTGCTTTGTAAGAGTCAACTCACTTCCGTCAAGATCACCGGTTGAATTCAGAGCCTTTACGCTCGATACAAGCTCCCGGTCAAGCTCGGTTACCGTAATATCATACTTTCCCTGTGCTATGTCGGCTGCCGCATCCTCACCGCGTGCAGAAAACAGCAGCTCCAGCTTTTTTACATACGGACAGCCGAGATAATATAATGTATTACGCTCAAAGCGATAAGTGCCGTCGTTTGCCCCCTTATACACATAAGCACCGGAGCAAATGTTGCTCTTTCTGTTTTTCAGCTCTCTGATATCCCCTTTCAAAAAGCCGAAACGCTCCTCTGTATATTTGTATTTATCTCTGTTTCCGATCGCATGGAGGGGAGCTACAAAGAAGGTAAATGCATAAAGGTCAGAAACGTCATAGCTCTCCACCTCAACGCTAAAGCTGTACATACCTGTCTTTTTTATCCCGCTGACTGATGATGCGGACGTGCCGCTTTGGTGCTTTACCACAAAGAAATTCTCATAGCTCGATCCGAATGTATCAAGCAATATCTTGCCGAAATCCACCTCGCAAATCAGCTCCGATGCAAGCATATCAGGGGTCAGGTACTTTGTCATTAAAGCAGAAAACATCCCTTCTCCGTCAGGGAAAGACTCGACGCAATCATACTCTCTTCCGTCAGCACAAACAATAGCACCGGTATACGCTCCGTCCGCTCCCTTCTCCCACTCGGCATATCCGAGCACCGTCATGGCATAGGCAACACTCAGCTCATCCATATCAGCTATACCCGAGCCGTACTTACCTCCGTATCGTACAAGCTCATCATCCGACTTATACTGTCTGCTCACACACCTTACGAGCTGATCTGTATATATCTTCACAGCATCCGAGAGTCTGTCTCTGTACGTCTGCTCCTCGGAGGCAGAGTATCCTCCACTTTGAGCGTCTTTGCCCAGATATATGATCTCAGACATGCTCGACATATTCATATTATATGCGTCCAACCCTACAATAGAAAGCTCCGAGAGACGGCTGTAACCTTCGTATGAGCCGTCGAGCATAACATACATACTGAATATCACGTCGTCCGCTGTCATGTTCGTTCCGTCAGAGAAAAAAACGTCCTCTCGCAGTTTAAACGAATACAAAGCCCCGCCGCTATCTGTCCTTGAGACTGTCACATCCGAAATACCATAGTACCTGTAATCTGTATCCAAGTACAAAAAGCTCTCGCCCTCTATACCCTTCTCTACAATTGAGCCTCCTCGCTCGGTAGACAGAAGCTTTGCATGGGAAAGAGACGCCGCTGTGTATTCCTCTCCCTCGGATGCAAACAAGGCACTCACTTTTCCTATTTCGGCGTTTATCGCTGCTCTGAGAGTATCCGAGCCTGAATATGACGGAATAAACGGACTGGGAGCGGTCTTTGTACTTACCAGATCCAGCTCGGATACTGTGTGTGAATTGTCACTGACAGTTGGGGCGGAACTATCATTTTTTAATACAGTAAGTGCATCGCACGAGCACAGCCCCAAAAGCATTGCCGCCAAAAGCACGATCGCACATGATCTATATAACAGTTTCATTCTTCCTCCGTTCTAACGCTCAAGACCGAGCAGGTAGATTGCAAACAGCATTCCGCACAGTATATCCGAGCCTGAGCTTGCTCCGACGGATATAAGACGTCCTACCGCATATCGGAGCATTTCCGTCTCTATGCCGTCCGCGTTGGAAAGTGCATCAAAGACACCTTCAACCACCTCAAAATAACCACCGTCCAATGCACAGCGAAGATACATAGCACTGACCTCGTTTGTCATGCTAAGATGCTCTTCTACCGCCAATGAAAGCATTTCTCTGTACACCTTCGCATCGGAAACAACAGAGCCATAACGGCAAAAAGCATACAGCATTCCGCACACAAAATCATCTCCGGACGGCGTCAGCCCATAGCCAAGGCCGATAAGACCCGATATCACCCGAGAAAGAGCCGCACCGTCTCTGTGCAAAAAGGCTTGTTCCAGTGTATCTGCACAGGCAGCGACTTTCATGGCATAAACATTAGACTCAGCTGCGGGTGTACCGATACACAGCAGAGCACCAACGGCAGGGGCTATTCCCCTCTTTGATGCTGTCTTCATGAGAAGCTCAGCACACGCAAGCACGCATTCACTCTCAGGCAGGGCGGTGCTTTTGTTACCTTTCAAAAACGTGGATGTGTCTCTGATGCATATCCTGCATCCGTCATCAAAGCATATTTCCCCTCCGCGTACAAGGACCCTATCTCCCTCTCTGTATTCACGCAAAGCTCTAAACGAGCCGTAGTCTTCAAGTGAAACACCGAAAGGCACACTTCCGTACTTATCAGAGCAAAAAAGGAGCAGTGCACCTGTGACGGACCTGATATATACCGACTCCGAGTGAACAGCTATCACCTGCATCTCGCCATCTATGGAAAGAATGTGTCTTGCCGTTTCACCATACACTGCACTGAAGCAATATCTCACCGTGCTCACCTCTCTAGCATCCGATCATACTCTGCTACAATGGTATCTTAACACAGTCAGGCAGATTTTTCAACAGTAAAATGTAAACAACGACCCATATACTGTCAGGGAAATGACCTCCGATATGATCAAACTAATATTCTGCCCGATACCACATGTAAAATGCCTTATCTGAAAAAAAGTTGCACTTGCGAAAGGCAGGATACTCTGATATAATTATACTGTAACACAGCTCACAAACTACTACAAAAAGCTGAGGTCAAACATGCTCAACATTATTACCGAGAAGACATTTGCATCTTCTTACTGGTGCTCACAGTACCTACGTGGAATAACCCACGAAGCGAAAAGAAAGAATATAGAAACCGCCACAGTCACCTCCGTCACTTCCCTACCTCATTCTGAGGATGAGCTGACTATCGCAATACTGATAGGTACTTCTGTATCATGGCTGAGCGACACCGTCTCAACACTCAGAGAGAAGAACATCCGTTCGGTCGTGCTGTCAGCTCAGAAAAGGCAAAATCTGGGTGCAGGTGTCAGCTACGTGACTATGGACTACGAAGATGCCCTTGAAAAGCTCATGCTGTATCTGGATGGGATAGGAAGAACAAGAGCAGCTCTGTTCGCGGTAAACCCGGACTCTGCAACAGACCTAAACAAGCGGATGGCATTTCTCGCATGCCGAGAGCAACACAGCGAAGATGATATATACTACTTTAACGCGACACTCGACGATGTATGCAGAAAGCTATACGACAATATTGACAGATACGACAGCGTTATCTGTGCAAATCACATCTCCGAGATAGTCCTGTCGAAATTCCTCTCAGAGCAAGGGGTCAACGTTCCCGAGGACATACATATAGCCGCATTCGGAGACTCGGACCTCGAGAGAGAAAAGACACTCGATCACACTCTGATCAGGATAAAAGCAATAGAGGCGGGGAAACTGGCTGTACGCTGCGTAAGGATGCTTTGTGCACATACAGAGCTATCCAGCATCTCTCTAAACGTACGCTGCGATATCATTACTAAAAACGGAGTGCATGACTTCGGCAGGATACCGTACAAAAAAGCAATCCAAGAGGCAAGCACGCACACACCATCCGTCTCTCACATATCAAGTGCACTCATGCATGAAAAAATTCTGTGCAACTGCGACAGCGTAGATATAGAGATACTGAAACGTATCATAGCACACGAAAGCTACGCAAAAATCGCACACAAGGTACATATCTCCGAAAACACTATTGGATACAGAATAAAAAGGCTGATGCAGTTTGCTCAGACTACAAGTAAAGACGAAATGATAAATGCACTTGCTCCTTACCTCAGTTAATGCATCTCAACATCAGTACTGACAAATAAAAAAACACACGCAGTCCGCTCCGCCGCACAAAAGGCAGAGCGGATATTTTTTTATCACATAGGAGAATGCGTTTTTTATCCCCTGTACCACTATGCTAAAACTCAGTTAGGCTAAGCAAAATACAGCTGTGTGCAATTCTCCCGATTTTGTGCAGAGAAAAAACTATAGCTGCTACTAAATGTCACCCACACCGATTTTCGGCACATAGCAAATATCAAAGACAAAAAATGCTTTTTTGTATGAAGGTCGACGTTTTTTTGATGTGCGTGAAACGTTGCTTTTATAGTTATATAATTATCTAACATGGCTGATTTCCATGATTTCGTTTGTTTTTGCAGGTGGTTTTTTAGATTTGCTCTCATCATTTTGACTATGCTGCATTCAGTTTTTAACTATTTCCACAAGAGGGTGTGGAAAACCTCTGTATTTTTCCACATTCGAGAGTGAATATTGTTAAAAAGCCCTCCATTGGCGAAGTTTTTAGGATAATTATGCCGTTTGAGGAAAAACAAACAATATATCCGTAACCTCAGGTTGACATTCCTGTTTTTCCCCGTTGCGACCCAAAACACCGTTTTTTCTTTCCAAAAAAGCTCAATCCGGTCAAGTTACCGTTTTCGGTAATTCTTTGTTTTGGCAAAAATGCCATGGTCAAATATTGTGGTATGTCACTCAAACTTACCGTTTTTCTGTTTTTCTCGCCCTTTCTATATAAAAAGCACTCAACCTCCGGCAACCGACTTCCCTTCATGCTATCCGGGTCGAATTCTACATAAAATCATGCGGTGATATAATTTGTATTTACTCTTGCTCGGCAGACAAAAGCATCGAAATGGTGTTTACTTTTCTTATCATATATGGTATAATACCCCTTGGTACTAAAGACATAATATTCTATTAAAATTATTTTGCACGCTAACATAAAGGAGACTGCTGATATGAAGACATTTTGCAATCCTATGAAGTTCAACACTGCCGACCCGGTTATGATCTATCATGAGGGAAAGTACTATTGCTACGGAACAAATGCTGCTGATGGCTACTACGTTCATAGCTCAACCGATCTTGAAAATTGGACAAAGGAAGCGAAGGTATTTCAAAAGTACGAAGGTTTTTGGGGAGTTGACTGCTTTTGGGCACCTGAGGTGTATTACCATGATGGCAAATTCATCATGGCATTCTCATGCAGAGCAGCAAACAAACGTCACTCGATCTACATTGCTACCTCCGACTCTCCTACAGGTCCTTTTACCGATGTCAACCACGGTCAGCCGCTGTTCGCTCCGGAATACAGCGTAATAGACGCAAATCTTCTCTTTGACGATGACGGAAAAGTATACATGTATTACTCCAGAGACTGTTCCAACAATATAGTAAACGGTATCCACGAGAGCCACCTGTATGTAGTAGAGCTCTCATCCGATCTTACAAAGGTTATCAGTGACCCGGTATTCTGCACCTGCCCTGACCACGATTGGGAAAAGCTCAGCGGAAATACCCACCGCTGGAACGAGGGACCTTGTGCTTTTAAGCGTAACGGTATCTACTATCTCATGTATACTGCGAATTTCTATGCTTCTGTCCATTACGCTGTAGGCTATGCTACCGCAACCTCACCATGGGGGCCGTTTACAAAATCCCCATCCAACCCCATTCTCAGCTCCGACGGTGACACCACCATGGGTACAGGACACAATAACATATTCTTCTCCCCTGACGGAACCGAAATGTTCTGTGTTTATCATTCTCTCAAAAACAGACGCAATAATGACGACGGCAGAGTACCGAACATCGACCGCATGGTATTTGATGCGGAAGGCAATCTTTCTGTAGCAGGTCCTACTGTAACTGAGCAGCCGTTGCCAAGCGGTACTGAGCAGTAATAATTTTTTTGAGGTAAGAAATGAAAATAGCAATACTCGGCACCGGCAGCTGGGGCACTGCACTGGCTCAAGTGCTCTGCGACAATGGGCATGAAGTATGCATGTACGGAGTTGAGAAAGAACAGATAGAAGATATCAACCTACGTCATAAAAACACCGCATACTTTCCCGACGAGCATCTACTCCCCTCCGGCCTTACCGCTACCGCGGACATCAGTGAAGCTGCATGTGGTATGGGAGGGTTCGTTTGTGCGGTTCCATCCAAATTTATCCCCGATGCAATAAGCAAGATAGCTCCTTTTGTAAAAGAAGATACCCTCTGCATCAACGCATCAAAAGGATTTGACACTTCCACCTATTCCCGTCTGTCAGTGCTGATATCAAAGCACCTCGGAGAAAACAAACATAACCCTATCATATCTATAATAGGACCGAGCCATGCAGAGGAGGTCATCAGAAGAATGATAACTTCCGTATGTGCTGTAAGCAGCGACATCTCGTCGGCAGAAGCGGTTCAGAAGCTGTTTTCCAATGATTACATGCGTCTGTATGTAAACACGGATGAGCTGGGATGCGAATACGGTGCCGCTATAAAAAACGTCATTGCCATCGCCTCGGGCGTCAGTGCAGGACAGGGATGGGGAGATAACGCAAAAGCAGCCCTCGTCACTCGCGGACTTGCAGAGATGATACGCTACGGAATGGCAAAAGGAGGAAAATTCGAGACCTTTGCCGGTTTGACGGGCGTGGGGGATCTTGTTGTTACTTGTTTTTCAGAGCATTCACGAAATTACCGTGCCGGTCTAAAGATAGGACGGGACAACGGAACTGCAGATTTCTATCTGACAAATAAAAGCACAGTTGAAGGAATCGACTCCTGCCGTGCAATATATGAGGATGTACACAAAAATCACCCCGAGCTCAGCATGCCTCTGGTAGATACTCTCTACGGTGTGCTCTTTGAAGGGGTAGCACCATCCGACGGAATAAGTGCACTCATGCACAGACCCCTGAAGATCGAAAATAAATAAACAAACGAGGAAACCGTAATGAAAAAGATATTATTAACTTCAATGTGCTTGATGCTGGCTCTGCTTGTAATTTGCTCATGTTCATCTACCGGCAAAGTAACCGATACCATCTATGCACAGATCACAATGGAGGACGGTGGAGTTATTACACTGGAGCTCTACGGACAGACCGCTCCGATAACCGTAGCTAACTTCAAAAAGCTGGCAGAAGCCGGAACATACGACAATACGATATTCCACAGAGTTATTCAGGGCTTCATGATTCAGGGCGGAGATCCCACAGGCACAGGATACGGAGACAAAAGCATACCTACAATAAAAGGTGAGTTTTCCGCTAACGGAGTAAAAAACTCCCTATCACACGACAGAGGCGTAATATCCATGGCACGCTCACAAAAATACGACAGTGCCTCGAGTCAGTTTTTCATCTGTGATTCAGGAAACTACAAGAGTTCACTCGACGGAAACTACGCCGCATTCGGAAAAGTAATTGCAGGAATGGATGTCGTAGACAAAATCGCCGCAATAGCTACCGATGCAAACGACAGACCTACCTCTATTCAGAGAATGAAGAGTGTCCGTATCATCGACAAACAGACAGCAGACGCGGCAGTATCCGCAGAAAAAGCAGCAAACACCAACACCTGATAAAAATATTTATTTCATATATACAGAAAAAGGAGAAAAACAAAAATGGTACAGATCACAATGGAAGACGGCGGAATCATCAAAATTGAGCTTCTGCCTGAGTATGCACCCATCACATGTGCAAACTTCGAAAAGCTCGTAGGCGAAGGCTTTTATGACGGACTGATATTTCACAGAGTAATATCCGGATTTATGATCCAGGGAGGCGATCCTACAGGAACAGGCTGCGGCGGCTCTGACAAGAATATCAAGGGTGAGTTTGCAATGAACGGCGTGAGAAATGCACTTTCTCATGAGCGTGGAGTGATCTCCATGGCTCGCTCTCAGGACCCCAACAGTGCGTCCAGTCAGTTCTTTATCTGTCATGACGATGCTAAATTCCTCGATGGACAGTACGCCGCATTTGGCAGAGTAACAGAGGGAATGGAGGTCGTAGACCGTATAGCAGAGACCGAAACAAACGCTCAGGACAGACCCTTTGAGGTTCAAAGAATGGCAAAGGTCGAGCTGATATAATTGATCGGAGTTGTACTCTCATGTAGGTATGGCAGATCTGACCGCCTACAGAAAAACACAATATAAAAAATTGACCGTTGCTGTCACTCACGCAAAAAGAGACAGCAACGGTCATTTATTATTCTACAAAAACTACAACACGCCGACCTTGTTTTTCCTGAGAAAAGTTTGGAACAGGCGGTAGAGCAAGATCGGACAACAGTCCGCTCTGTTTTTGACCATCAGAACATCATATGATCACGAATGAGCTTTATATCAGAGAGTCTGGGCTGCAAAGACGGATCAAACGGACCGTAATTCTGCACCGCAAGATACATGCATACGCCCACATTTGCTCCTACCTGCCGTACCATCTTGTGACATGGGCCGGAGCAGAGATACAGAAACTGTCCTCCGATCTCGTTCTTTAATGTCAGAATAGTCTCGAAGCACTCGGGAAGCTCTGAAATATCCTCGGTGACATTCACTATCTTCACGACATCTACGCCGCGTTGTTTCTGTGCTTTTGCAATCTTGAGAGTTTCCTCACATGAGAGCTTTGCATGAGTGTGGCATGACATAAGTACTTCCCCTCCGCGGGAATGTATCTCGTCTATCAGCTTTTTCTGTTTTTCTACCGCTATCTCATCGTAGGTAATCTCGTACTTGCTCGGGCAGTACACATCTCCCATCACGTCTATCAGAGTAGCACCCGCATCAAGAGCCATCATGAGATAATCAACGAGCTCATCGTCGCTTAGTCCCTTGCTGTCATTTCCTCTGTAGCTGGTAGCATATATAGGAAGCTCACCGCAAGCATCAAATATCCTTTTAAGCTGCTCCGGAGTGCGGTATTCTCTTTTTAGCTTCTCCAGCTGAATGCCGATAGCCTCAGCTCCGTCGGAAATTGACGCCTTTATCTTTTCTATACACGCATCGGGTGTTGTGCACAGCACCATCGCACACAAAATCGGTTTATCACTGTTTAAAAATGTAGGTTTCATTGTTTCACCTCATGACTGATAATATCTATGTTTATATGATATCCTTTGCCGCATTTTATTTCAAGAGAAAACACAACAAAAGATACAATCGTGTTTATACTCAGTAGAAAAGTGCTACTGCCATTCAGCTAATAATGTTGTATAAAAAATGTACAGTCTCAATCTGCAAAGCCCCCGGCTGTCATTCTTGAGTGAAACTAAGAGCATTGAAGAATGCGACTCGCTATCCTTCGCATGCATAAGTTCGACTTGCCAAATCGGAGATTTGGAGTCTCACTTAAGCGACTCGCCATCCCTCGCATGCATAAGTTCGACTTGCCAAATCGGAGATTTGGAGTCTCACTTAAGCGACTCGCTATCCCTCGCATGCATAAGTTCGACTTACCAAATCGGAGATTTGGAGTCTCACTTATCAGAGGGCGAGAGCAAAGTAACGTCACTTTCATCTCCCGCTTAGATTCTTCACTTCACTGCGTTCCG
>JAZNOK010000009.1:0-5129 GCA_045580775.1 Eubacteriales bacterium | reverse complement strand
CATGCGGTACGCGTCAATTTGCGTGCCGTCTGCAAGTGTTGCATATACGAATTTTTCCATAAGTCATTCTTCCTTTCTAAAAGTAAAGTGTGCTGCATTCATTTTACCGTATTGGACCGTAAAAAACAAGAGCAGACTATGATTTTTGCGAATATTTCCGAAATCAAGCGTAAAATGATTGACAAAACAACACGAAAATGGGATAATAAAATGCAGTATGATCTGTTTTCGGCCAATACAGACAATCGCCGCCGTAAAACAGACAAAGGAGGTCTGTGTCACATGGCAAAAGAGCTTGCCAAAACTTATGAACCCCAAGAGGTAGAAGATCGCATTTATGACTTTTGGCTGAACGGAAATTATTTTCATGCCGAGGTCGATCCGAAAAAAACACCGTACACCATCGTGATCCCGCCGCCCAACATTACGGGGCAACTGCATATGGGTCACGCATTGGACGAAACCCTGCAGGACATTTTGATCCGTTACAAGCGTATGCAGGGCTACAGTGCACTGTGGTTGCCCGGTACGGACCATGCATCGATTGCAACGGAAGTAAAGATTGTAGAAGCCATGCGGAAAGAGGGCATCAGCAAAGAAGACCTTGGCCGTGAAGGCTTTTTGGAGCGTGCGTGGAAGTGGAAGGAGCAATACGGCGGGCGGATTATTTCGCAGCTGAAAAAGCTCGGCTCGTCCTGCGACTGGTCCAGGGAGCGTTTTACCATGGACGAAGGCTGCTCTGAAGCTGTAAAAGAAGTATTTGTCGCTCTGTATGAAAAGGGCCTCATCTACCGCGGAGAGAGAATAATCAACTGGTGTCCTCACTGCCTCACCTCTATATCGGATGCTGAGGTAGAATATGAGGATCAGGCAGGACATTTCTGGCATATACGCTATCCTCTCACAGACGGCTCGGGGTATCTTGAGCTTGCAACCACACGTCCCGAAACTCTGCTCGGAGATACTGCTGTCGCTGTCAACCCCTCAGATGAAAGATACACTCACCTCGTAGGAAAAACACTCACCCTTCCCCTTGTCGGACGTGAGATACCGATCGTTGCTGACGAATATGTAGAAAAAGACTTCGGTACAGGTGTCGTCAAGATCACACCTGCACACGACCCTAACGACTTTGAGGTCGGACGCCGTCATGATCTGCCTGTCATCAATGTCATGACCCCTGATGCGAAGATCATCGAGGACTACCCCAAGTACGCGGGCATGGACCGCTTTGAGGCAAGAAAGGCTATCGTCAAAGACCTCGAGGAAGGCGGCTACCTGATAAAGGTAGAGGATTACTCTCACAACGTAGGTACATGCTACCGTTGCGGCACTACTGTCGAGCCACGCGTTTCGCTCCAGTGGTTTGTCAAAATGGAACCCCTGGCAAAACCCGCTATCGAGGCTGTACGCTCGGGCGATATCAAGTTTGTTCCCGAGAGATTTGACAAGAATTACTTCCACTGGATGGAGAATATCCGCGACTGGTGCATCTCGCGTCAGCTGTGGTGGGGACACAGAATACCCGCATTCTACTGTGACGACTGCGGAGAGCTGGTCGTAACCAAGGACGCAAAAGCTACCTGCCCCAAATGCGGCAAAGAAATGCGTCAGGATCCCGACACCCTCGACACATGGTTCTCATCCGCTCTCTGGCCCTTCTCTACCATGGGCTGGCCGAAAAATACAGAAGAGCTCGGTTACTTCTATCCGACAAACACCCTTGTCACAGGCTATGACATAATCACATTCTGGGTATCGAGAATGATATTCTCAGGACTCGAGTGGATGGGACAAAAGCCCTTCTCCACAGTCCTCATACACGGACTTGTACGTGATGCTCAGGGACGCAAGATGTCAAAGTCCCTCGGAAACGGCATAGATCCGCTGGAGATCATCGCTGAATACGGAGCTGATGCACTTCGCTTTGCTCTGGCATCAGGAAACTCCCCCGGAAATGACATGCGTTTCTCGGATGAAAAGATCGAGGCGGCACGTAACTTTGCAAACAAGCTCTGGAATGCGGCTCGCTTTGTTCTCATGAACCTCGATATTGAGGACACAGCCCTGCCCGAAGCATCCAAGCTCGCACCCGAGGACAAGTGGATCCTCTCACGTCTCAATGACCTGGCAAAGAATGTAAACTCCAACCTCGATAACTTCGAGCTCGGTGTTGCTCTCTCAGAGATATATGACTTTGTCTGGGATGTATTCTGCGACTGGTATATTGAGCTGGCAAAGACACGCCTCTCAAACAAAGAGGACGAAGGCTGTGAATGTGCTCAGAGAACGATCGCATACGTTCTGCGTCAGACGCTCAAGCTCCTTCATCCCTATATGCCATTCATCACAGAGGAGATATTTATGTCTTTGCCTCACGATGAAGAGAGCATCATGATCAGTGAGTTCCCGACATACAAAGAGGAGCTCGACTATTCCGAGGAGGCTGCCGCATTTGAGAAGATAATTACCGTCATCCGTGCGGTACGTGTCCGCAGAAGCGAAATGAACGTTCCTCCCTCAAAGAAGGCTGAGCTGTATATCGTAACAGACGAGAAGGATGTATTCGGCGAGTATTCGCACAAGTTCTTCTGCAAGCTCGCATCTGCAACAGAGGTAAAGGTAGTCGATGCATACGAGGGCGAGGAGGCGGTCAGCGTTGTCTGTGACTCCGCTACAGCATACATTCCTCTCTCAGAGATCGTCGATATGGAAAAGGAAAAAGCACGTCTCGAGGGAGAACTGAAGAAAAACGATGCCGAGATAGAGCGAATTGAAAAGAAGCTGGCAAATGCAGGCTTCGTAGCAAAAGCTCCCGCAAGTGTCGTTGACGGTGAGCGTGCAAAGCTCGAAAAATACAAAGCAACACGCGAAGGTCTGCTCGCCGCACTTGCGAAAATAAAATAAACGATAGGATAGCAGGAGACGGGGAAAAACTTTTTTCTAAAAAGTTTTTCCCCGCGACCCTTCAAACCGCACAAAGTTTGCAAATTGCCCCAAATCTCATAAAAGCCGCCTTCTGCCGCGGCTCGGATACTCCGGCAGAGTATATCCGCTCCCATATTCATGGCAGAACCGACCCCGCTGTCATTTTGATTTTTTTACTGTATGCAAAACGCGGTGCGGACACATATCATAACCGTAATTACAAGGAGAAAAAACAATGGATATTATCAAGAACATTACAGAAGCCGGCGTTATTGCCGCAGTATCTTCTGCTGAAAATGCACTAAAGATGGCTGAGGCAGGTGTCGGGGCGTTTGTCTGCGACACGGCAGATCTGGCAAAGCAAATAAAAGCGGCTCTGCCCACACTCACGGTAGGATGCCGTGAGAACGCAGAGGGGATCGACTTTTACATAGGAACAGTTCATTGTCCCAAGTGCGTCGAGAGAGCAAGAAGCACCGGTGCGGCTCTGGTTGCCGTTGCAAAAAATGCACAGGAAGCCGAAAAGATGCACTCACTCGGAGCTGATGTGATCGCGTTTGTCGATGCAGATGCAAACGGCGGCGTCGCTATGCTCGGTGCTATGTCGGTAGCCGCAGCTGATGCGAAGTTTATCGTTGAAGGAGCGGCTGACGGTCTTAGCTACACGGCTGTCGGTGCTTGTATCGGATGGACCGACACCGAGATGGACACAGCCGAGGATATCTCAGGGGTATGCTCTGAGCGTATGTACGCTTCCCTCGGACTCACCCTCGCTCACGTAGGTATCAACGCACAAAACGAAAACGAGGCAATAGAGATCTCGACTGCCTACTCAAAGCTCCTCGGATTAAAGCAGAAAACAGGCAACTCATCCTGCTTTGCAGGCAGCTGGGTGGAGGTCATGAAAACACCCTACCTCGGAGAGAGGGGACATATCGCGATCGGAACAAAGTCGCTGCCGCGTGCTATTGCGTTTTTCACACGCTGCAAAGTCAAATTCAACATGTCTACGGCAAAGCCTGTCGCTATATACTTTGAAGATGATATCGGGGGATTTGCAATTCATCTGGTACAGAAATGATCTGACCTTCTCCCCTTTTATGCACTCCAAACAGTTTTAGTGTGTATTTTTCGTTTTTGTGTATTGACATGGGAAAATATGCATGTTATACTTAACATGTATAATTAGCATTATATAAAAATAAACTTAAGGAGAAAAATCGAAATGAAAAGAAATCTCATTATCATCACTGCGGCTCTGCTCTGCGTTCTCATGGCAGTTCCGTTCGCGATGATGGCAAGTGCAGATGTTACTCTGCCCGCTAAGCCCACAGCATCCACAACTGTCATCGGTTATGCTGCGGCATCCGGCACTGCAGGTACAGTTCCCGCAGGTGCTACAGTTACTCCCACATCAGGTTGGGACCCTATCAATTTCCCTGCTTATTCTAATATGAGAGATCTGATTCAGCCCGGCGGAACAGTTGTTGCATGCGGTAAGCTCTATGTCGGCGATACCTGCACTATACTTGCTACAGATGCCCCTGTGCTCTTCACTGCTGTCGATCCTACTACAGGAACAGACTACAGATCAAGAAAAGCTGACGGCAGCTATGAGTATGTAAATGCTAACGGCGGCAACGCAGGTCAGAAGGGTATGTTCATGATCAGAACCGATTCGGTTGCAAACGGCGTTGCTACCTTCATGGGTGATGTAATATTTGACAACATCTGCATCCTCGACAGATCTGCCGCTTCCAAGACTGTCGGTTCTACTCTCGAGGTTGGCGAGACCTCAAAGATAGTCATCACAAATACCGTTGACGTACTCAAGATGCACAATATAGCCACTGCTATCTCTGTAAAGGCAGGCGGTTATCTCTTCCTCGACACTCTCGGATTTGAGAAGTACACAGGTGAGGGTACTATCGTTGTTGGTAACTCTATCAAAAACAGCATTACAGCTGATACCTTCGCTGACTTCGATGGGGACGTCGTTGACGAGCAGGGCAAGACTATCACATTCGGCGGTTCTACTGTAACTACTGCTCCCGATGCTGTTACCACAGCTCCCGATGCTGTAACCACAGCTCCCAATGCTACAACCACAGCTCCCGCTGATACCAAGGCTCCCGAGACACAGGCTCCTACCAAGGTTGAAGTCCCTGCTGAGCCCACCGTATCCGCAGACAATAATATCT
>JAZNOK010000008.1:0-10691 GCA_045580775.1 Eubacteriales bacterium | reverse complement strand
GCATAGGAAATTACGTAAATTATGCATGTGCACAATGCCCCTCCGCCCTGTCATCCTCGAGGGAGCGAAGCGACCGAAGGATCTGAGGGCGAGTAGTTTGAAACGTTACTGTTTCTTCCCGCTCAGATTCTTCACTACACTTCATGACAGCGGGGCTGTGACTTTGAATGAAACGATTATGAGCGTAGCAGAGTGCCGTCAGGCACTTTCTTATATATACCCATTGGTGAAATCTGCCTTTGTCAGACGGAATTACAGAGGCAATTTTTCGCTCTTCGGAGGTTTTGTGAAGTTTTTTTGATAATGTTAACTTTACATCTTGACAAATTGAGCAACAATTTGTATAATCAAATTAAACAATAGCATACAATAGCCGGAGATAGCGGATCGCCGCTGAAAAAGCATGACAGCGGCGTCACCTTGGCTCGGCTTCGGTTATCATTCAAACAGCAACAAAAAAAGGTGAAAAAGCATGATCTATCTTGACACGGAAAAGGAAAAGTACATTGAAGTTCTCACAGATGAGCTTCCGGTTCTCAGAGCAAGGATAAAGGTCTCGCAGGCGGATCTTGCACGGGGTGTGGGGATATCGCGGCAGACATATTCGCTCATTGAAACGAAAAAACAGCAAATGACCTGGGTGACGTTTATGGCGATGATCGCATTTTTCTCGGGGGATCCGAGGACGAGACGGGAGCTGGAGGCTCTCGGACTTATTGACAACAGTAACTGACAATATCGGAGGAAGATGATATGGCAACATTAAAGTGCAAATCCTGCGGCGGCAACATTGAGCTGATAGAGGGACAGACTCTGCTTGAGTGTGACAGCTGCGGAAGAATGCAGACAGTCCCTGTGATAACCGACGAGAGAAAGGGGCGTCTTTTTGACAGGGCAAATCTTCTCAGGCAGAACTGCGAGTTTGATAAGGCATCCATACTGTATGAGGATATAGTAGCGGAGTATCCGGAGGAGGCAGAAGGATACTGGGGACTGGTGCTTTGCAAATGCGGCATAGAGTATGTAGATGACCCCTCTACAAAAAAGAAGATCCCGACCTGCCACAGGACTCTGTCCACGCCTGTGCTATATGATGAGGATTACAAGAACGCCCTTAAGTATGCAAGTATCCTGTCTCAGCAAGAGTACAAGAGAGAGGCAGAGGAGATAGATGAGATACAGAAAAAGATCCTCGACATCGCATCACGCGAGGATCCATACGATATTTTTATCTGCTACAAGGAAACAGACGAGCTGGGTTACCGTACCGATGACAGTACAATAGCCCAGGACATATATACATCGCTCATATCCGAGGGCTACAAGGTGTTTTTCTCCAGAATAACCCTGCGAGGCATGAGCGGCACCGAATATGAGCCGTATATCTATTCGGCACTTTCGAGTGCACGTGTTATGCTCGTTATCGGTACGGAGTATGAGTTTATAGATGCAACATGGGTAAAGAACGAGTGGTCACGTTACCTTTCGATGATGAGCTCGGACAAATCAAAGATCCTTATCCCCTGCGTCAAAGGGATCAGGCCCGATGGGCTGCCTGAGAAGCTCAAAGGTGCTCAGGCACTGGAGGTATCTTCTGTCACCTTCTACAAGGACCTGACAGCAAGCATCAAACGTGCCATCCCCGACAAGAGCACCCCCGAAGCGGCTGCGGCAGCTTCGTCAGGCTCAAACGTACAAAATCTGCTCAAGAGAGCGAACATATTCCTCTCTGACGGGGATTTTGAGAGTGCGGATCTGTATTGTGAGAAGGCACTGGACACAGACCCCGAGTGTGCTTGTGCGTATCTTTACAAATTTATGGTGTCAAGAAAGCTCCGCTGTGAGAATGACATTCTCGCTCTAAAGGGAGATCTGAAGAAGAACGGCAATTTCGAGCATGCATACTCATACGCCAAGGGAGAAGAAAAGGAAAAACTGCAGAAATTCCTTGATACAGCTATAGCGAACATGGAGCGTGAGCAGGCAGAGAACGAGGCAGAGAGACAAAGAAAGCTCACCGAGGGTATCGACCGTGCGACGGAGCTTGTAGCTGTGGGTGAGTTTGAAAAAGCACAGCAGAGTATCGCGGCTGCACTTGCGGATAATACGGCGGATGCACGTGCGTATCTCATAGCGATATTAGCAAAGAACAAGGCAAAGGGACAGGGCGAGCTTGTATGTATGGGAGCTTCTGTCGAGCAGGATGAAAACTACAAAAAGCTTCTTGAGAGATGCAGAGCAGAGGACAAGGCACACTATGAGCAGATCCCCGCACTGTGTGCTGTCGGATGCATGATCAGGCTCATGGAGTGTGTATCCGATTCAAAGGCAGAGAATGCAGGCGGGTGGCTTTCCGGATATACAGCACGTATCGGTGAGGACGAGATCAGCCGCACAGCAAAGCAGCTTCTCGGATACAAAACCGACATCAGGGAAAAGACCCGTGATGCCCTGGCTCTCGGAGAGGCTCTGAAGAAAAAGATAAAAGAGCTCTCGCAGACAGCGGATGAGTGCACAGACGCACTGCTTTCTGCAGCGAATACACAGGCGGGCAGGCTGTACTTTTTTGTGGCAGGAGTTCTGCTTGGTCGTATCCGCATCGGCACCTACGAGGTTGCAGGTGCTGAGGGAGGATCTGTTTGTGTGGATATCAGCGAGCTTGAGGACGAGTGGGCAGACCCGAAAAAGGGCCGCCGCGACCTGGAGGGAGCAGATATATCACGCGACGGACAGGGGGATTGCCCGGCTCTCAGATATATGAATCTTGCAAAGCTCCTGTGGAAGGAGCTCGGTGCGGCAGCAACGGCGAGAATAGACCGTTTGACAAACAACGCCTATTCCGTGTGCAGTCCCGATCAGTCAGAAATGATAGCCCAGCTGAGAACACAGCTGTATATAGAGATGGCAAACTCGGACAAAGCCTCCAGAGATGCTATAGTGAAAATATCCGACCTTGACCCGACCAACGCAGCCCTTGCGTGGGCGTGTGCCGAGAGGATCAGCGGCGGCTTTACAAAGACAACGGCAAAGAACTATGACTCTGACCTTGCCTATGAGGAGCTTGTAACAAAGAAGAAAAAGCAACTTATTTGTGCGGAGATAAAGAAAAAGATAGAGAGTATTGAGGGCGAGATCGCCGCACTTGACACGGAGGAAGCGGAAAGACTCGAGGCTCCTAGAGTCGTAGCGGAGCGTGCAATTTCTCTCAATTCGGACAAAAAGGAAGAATACATTGCCCGTTACAAGGAGTATATCGAGCTTGTGAAGGGACGCTTTGCTGATCTGAGACAGACACTCTCCGAGAGAAAGGCGACCCTGGGTACTCTGTATACTCAGGCATACGGCAGAGGCAAGAGAAAGAGCACCTACCATACGGTAAAGAAGCTGATCCTCGCTGTGGTGTTTGCGGCGGCAGCGGCATATATAGCTCTTATTGCGAAGAAGTATACCGACGATCCGTCGCTTGTGCTCGGATATTACGGACTTGGATTTTTCGCTGTAACGACGCTTGGCTCGTTTGTGATAGGAAATGTGTTTATGCGGATACTGACAAGGGCATCCGAGAGGGCACGGGAGGTTGGATACGAGCTTGACGGAGAGTACTACGGCGTATGGCACAACAGGACCTTCGGAGTTTTCTCGCTCAATCGGGCACCGAAGGCGACGCTTACTTTCCGTGAGCATGCAATACCTCGTATAGCAGTCAGCGTGCTCAGTCTGGCGGTGCTTTTGCTGACACTGCTCTCGACATTTATGTTCGGCAGACTTCCGTTTGTGCTATCAGACAGTGTGGGTGTTGTATCTATCAGCACACCTGATCAGATAGGTTATATCAAAAACCACCCCTACCTGGATTACAAGTTGACAGCGGATATAGATCTTACAGACATGGAACTGCCGACGGTGTTCCGTCTGAGCGGAAGCATCGACGGAGACGGCCATACCCTGAGCGGTATCAGCTCGTCCAAGACCGTCATCCATACCAACCGTGCAACTGTAAAGAACCTCAATATTGACGGCATGACCCTGAAAAAGCCCCTGATAAATACCAACCGTGCGGATATAGAGGGGGTTTCGGTATCGGATGTGTCGATTGCCAAAAACTTAATAAAGTCCAACCACGCAGCCATCAAGGGACTGAAGCTGTCGGCAGTCGATGCAGACACACATATCATAGACACTAACAGATCCGACATTGACGGAATCACGCTTGAGGGAGGAAACCTCAATGCGGGTATGATACACAAAAACACTTCGATCGTCAAGAATGTCACCGTCAGCGGAGCTACAGTCGTATTTGAGAACGAAGATGTCTTTGATGAGTTTGGCTTTGTCTCTGATATAAACGAAGAAAAAGGCGTCCTTTCCGACTGTACGGTCGTCAACTGCACTCTTATCAGCCGCAGTATGATAGACAGGGCAGATGCAGACGATACCGAAGATACCGATGGCAGATATTCACCTGCCCAGAGCACACAAGCTCCCGACACAGAAGCTCCTGCTCCCGAGCAGACAACGGCACCGGATACGTCAGCTGATGGTACGTCGGCTGATGGTACGTCGGCTGACGGTACGGATACCGAGGCACCGCTTGAGTTCAGAGAGATCACAAAAGAGTCACATATCGACCGCGTGGACGCAAAGGCGATCGGACTGATCGTAGGTAACAACAAAGGACAGATACTTTACTCAAAGGTAGAGAATATCGACTGCCGTGCGGTAGTAACGACCGTGTTTGGCGGAATTGCAGGTATCTCCGAGGGCGATATTACAGATTGCCACGTTACCGGAAAGATGAACATATATGTGGGCAGTATCCGCAGTTACGACGACGAGACAGGTTGCTTGTACGGAGGTATTGTCGGAGAGCAGAGATGCCGTGTTTCATATTGCTCGATGTACGGTGATATATGGGTAGGCGACTATGAGCGGACACTCGTATGCATGGCATTAGGCGGAGTCGCAGGAGAACAGATAAACGGCAATGTCTACGCATGCTCCTTTGGCGGAACGCTCAAGCTCGGCTCGACAGATCTTACATATTATAACTACAATAGCTCAAACGTCCTTGCCATTGGCGGTATCGTAGGACATGTCGAGGATGAGGACGAGGTACGCGGACTTTCCGTGACTGACAGTTATTCTTACGGCAGATTGGAGCTTGTACGTCTGTATGACGAGACCCGCGACAATATCCATGAGGAAGCTATCGTCTGCGAGAAGGAGCTGCATATCGGCGGCCTTACGGGATACGCAGACGGAATAACACACAACCGATGCTACAGCTCATGTGAGCTTGTACTCTTTGAGGCAGGAGACGTCAAGATAGACAGCTCTCTTACCCTCGGAGGAATGGCGGGAACAGGCAGCTATGGCGAATGCGACAATATCGACAGCTTCTTTGCAGGAATTATCAATTGGGGTACCATGAGACCCAACAGCACAAATAACAAGATGGCAGGACAGGGAGCTGAGAATTGCTATTATGCTTCAGGCTGCGGATATGTTTACGATTACTTTGACGATGCAGAGGAGATCAACCGCGATAATATGCTCACCGGCAGCTTTATATACGATACACTTGGCTGGAGCCGTGAGGTATGGTATGTTGCAGAGGGCTATCTCCCTTCGCTCAATCCCTACAAAAGACCCACTGTCCAGACCGAGTCAGCTGACAGCACGACTGCCGCAGATACAGCGGTTACAGAGCCATCCGGAGAAATTGTCGATACAACCTCTCTGACAGAACAGCCATCCCCCGAACAATAGAAAAAATAAACACAAGGAGATAGAAAAATGGCAAAATTTGCAATAGAATGTCCCCATTGCTCGAGCGTTAATACCGCGTCTACGTTCGTTTTTGCGAAAAAGGTAATAAAGTGCGGTAGCTGCGGCACCGAGATCAATATAAAGGAAAACCGCCTCGCCTCCAAGAAATGCCCCAAGTGCGACCGTGTGTTTGTGTATGATATAGCAAAACACAAAAAATGCCCCTATTGCGGGGAGTCGATAGATACGATGGCGAGAAATCTGCATTACGCCATGACCGAGCTGTCCTGCCCTCAGTGCTCCTGTACTATAGAAGTGGACAAAAATACCCCTACAGCTTTTTGTCCTATATGCGATTGCATGATAGATGTCAAGCGACAACTGGCAAAAAAGGAGCTTGTATCGGACACGGGAGTGAGCGTGATCAAATACGAGGGAGACAATTCCACCTTTGTATGGAAGCACCCTATAGAGGACTTCAACCTCGGCTCTCAGCTTATCGTTCATGAGTCGCAGGAGGCTGTGTTCTTCCTCGGAGGAGAGGCACTCGATACCTTTGGGCCTGGCAGACATACACTGGAGACAGACAATCTTCCGGTACTGAAGAAGGTCTACGCTCTGCCTACGGACAAACAAACGCCGTTCCATGCTGAGGTGTATTTCATCAACAAGGCCGTCATGATGGGAATGAAGTGGGGCACAGACTCGAGGGTGCGTTTCATTGATCCTCAGACAGGTATACCGCTTGATATAGGAGCATCGGGTGAGATGAGCTTGCAGGTGTCTGACTCCAGACGGTTACTGTTCAAGCTTGTCGGAACCACCTCGTCGCTGAAGGACAAACATATCCTGTCCTCAGCTTCAGACTCACAGGGCTCAGCTCACAGAACGCTTGTCGGATTTTTCAGAGCTCCCCTGATGACAGAGATAAAGGCATCTCTCGCCGCCGCCATAAAGGAGCAAAATATCAATATCCTTGAGATAGACAGCAAGCTTGCAGATCTCTCTAAGGCTCTTTGTGAGCGGGTACGTCCGAGATTTGAGGAATACGGACTGAGTGTGCCGGACTTTTTCGTGACGAATATAGTCCTGCCCGAGGATGATCCGAACTTCCGCGATATCAAGAGTCTGCTGTCGCAGGCATACATAGGAGTCAGAAAAGAGGAGGTTGCCGCCAGCGTAGCTACAGCGGCACGTGAGAGACAGGTCATAGAAGCTCAGACCAGAGCACAGCTGGAGCTTATACGTGCACAGGGCGAGGCTGAGGCTGAGCGTATGCGTGGCTTGGCTGAGGCTGATGTCATGAGAGCAAAGGGCTATAGTGAAAAGGACGTGCTTGATGCTGAGGTTCAGAAGGCATACGCACAGGGCATCGGCAATATGGGCTCAGGCTCAGGCGGCGGTGCAGGCGGCGGCATAGGTGCTGATATGGTAGGACTCTTTGCAGGGATGAAGATGGCAGAGGGTGTCGCTGACCGCCTGGGAAATGTCATGGGCATGTCGGCTCAGGGAAATCAGAGCCAAGATCAGAGTCCTGTATCAACCGCCGAGAGTGGCTGGGAATGCGAGTGCGGACAGAGGGGCAACCTCGGCAGATTTTGCCAGAATTGCGGAAAACCAAAGCCGCAAGAAGGCTGGGAATGCGAGTGCGGCCAGAAGGGGAACCTCGGCAGCTTTTGTCAGGGCTGCGGAAAGCCAAAGCCGCAAGAAGGCTGGACGTGTGAGTGCGGCCAGAGCAAAAACAGCGGTGCATTCTGTCAGGCATGCGGCAAAAAACGCCCCGAATGACAGATGTTGATACCGAAAAGGAGGAAATAAGATGAAAAAGTCCACCAACAATGCAAAAATGCTCGGTGTAATTCTCGTAATATGTGCTGTAGCATACAATACCGTGCTGTTTTTGACGTGCGGAGTAACAGGGCATACAGTGGCATTCTGGATATCATATACGTTCATGCTCATAGCCTTTGCGGCGATGTTTCTTATAGGAGCAGTTCTTGGAACATCAGGCTTTTCTATGCGTGACTGGCTCTTTGGGTACCCTTTGATAAAGCACACCACAGTCTATATCATAGCAGAGCTTGCCGTTTCGGTGCTGTTTATGCTCTTAGAGAAATCCGCGAGCTGGCAGGCGTCGTTTATATGTCAGTTTTTGCTTGTGTGTGTATATGCGGTGTTCGCTATATCATGCTTTGTCGCAAAGAAGACTATCGACTCGGTAGAGGAGAAAGTCCGCGACAAGAGCTCATATATCAAGCTTCTGCGTGCTGACGCGGCAATGCTGGAGCAAAAGACCTCCGACCCCGAGCTCAAGGCACTCTGCCATAAGCTTGCCGAGGATGTCCGTTACAGCGATCCTATGAGCTGTGAGGCACTCTTTGAGCTGGAAAAGGAGATAACCCTCACCGTAGCACAATGCTCTGAGGCTCTGGGTACAGATGATACCGAGAGTGCATTGGCACTTGTGAAGAGGGCAAGCCTGCTTCTTTCTGAGCGAAACAAAAAATGTATCGCTCTCAAGTGAGTTTTCTCTATCAAGCAAGCTTTTCTCTATCAAGCGAGCATTGAACATAAGAATATAAAAGTACGCAAAAAAACGCAATAATACCGAACAATAATATAGAATAATACAAAAAAAGCAATATTTCCACAAAACCCACAGAAAAGAAACGAAAGAGAAACCGCCGCACATGATCACATACAAAGATCCATATACAAGGCTCGATACACCTACCGTTATAGCACTCGGGTGCTTTGACGGGGTGCATGCCGCACACGCACATGTCATATCCGAAGCTGTCAGAATAGCGAGAGAAAAAGATATTCGTGCATGCGTGTGGTGTTTTTCAGAGCCTCCGAAAAATATGTTTTTGCCGGTTGCTGTGCCGCTGATATGCGACATGGAGGAAAAGAGCCGCCTTATCAGAAGACTTGGTACGGATATACTTGTCTGCCCTGATTTTACGCCTGAGATCGGTGCGGTGGAGGCAGAAAGATTTGTGCGTGAGATACTGTGCGGATGCGGAGGTGCACGGCATCTTGTCTGCGGAAAAAACTACAGCTTCGGAGCCGGAGGAAAGGGAGATGTGGCTTTGCTGCGGGATCTGTGCTCTGAGATGGGAATAGGGCTGAGTGTGGTAGATGATGTGACTGTAGACGGAGTCAGAGTCTCCTCCAGTCTTATCAGAGAGGCGGCAGCGGCAGGTCATTGTACGTATGCTTCTCGTCTGCTCGGCAGAGATATGTCGGTTCTGTGTGAGTCAAAAGATAACGGAGAGCTGTTTGTCAGCTCAAAGTACCTCTGTCCGCCCGAGGGAGTATACGAGATCAAACTGACAGACAAAGCTGCCTCACACAGCGTTCAGGCTGAGCTTGTAAGTGCAAAAGGCGGGATGCGTGTTATACTTCCCACCGAAACAGAAAAGAGCGTTGTCAGGCTGTATTTTGTATCTAATAGGCTAAAGAGGAAAAAACAATGAAGAGGCGTGCACTTGTGCGGGTGATGTTGTGTGCGGGTGTGATGTTGATTTGCTTTTGCTGTGTTTTCGGTTGCGTCGAGCTTCAGAAGAAGATTCCCGACACCGATACGAAAGCTGCCGCCGATACACCATCTGCCGCCGATACACTATCTGCCGCTGATACGTTACATGATACAAAAACCACTCCTCATCCGTTGCTCTCTGCCATGGATGATGGCAGCTGCGGGCGTATGACCGGCAGTATAACGGTTGCCGTGATATTTTTAGATGACGGTGAGTCATCCTGGACCGAGTATGATCGGGAGCGTGCACGCACCGCATACAGTCAGGCGGTTGATGAGATCTCGCTTGATGCACAGAGGTATGGGGCGAGAGTGGATATCGGATGTCAGTATCTGAATGCAAGCATCAAGACAACAGCCGATCCGCAGACGGACGGTGTGTGGTGTGAGCTTGCTTGCATTTCTGCAGGTATCGGCAGCTTTGAGCGTGCATCCGAGCAGATATGCTCAGAGTACGGCTCACAGGGAGCTGCGGTAGTTTTTGCACTTAACCGTGAGGGACGTGCTTATGCTCAGTGTGCCTACGGTGAGTGTACCGAATACTGCGTCGTTTATACAGCTGACGAGGATTCGTTTGCCCATGAGCTGTATCATTTGTACGGAGCTGTGGACTATTATTATCCGGAGAGAGTCCGCTCGGCGGCGGCTGAGCATCTGGGTGAGAGCGTTATGAGAGGCGGCAAAGCGGTTGATGCACTTACAGCTTACATTATCGGCTGGACAGAGTCTCTCTCAGATGCGGCAGAGAGGTTTCTTGATCGGACGTCTTCTTTGAGTGTATCCGATCTGTCCGAGGCGGCAGGTCACCAGACATTTTCGGGTGAGGCGGAGCGTAGCTTTAATGTTGGGGTGTATACAGGTACACTGGTGTTCGGTATTCCCGACGGAAAAGGTAAAATGGAATATTACTCAGGCGAGGAGTATGCGGGAGAATGGAAGAACGGAGTCCCATGCGGTTACGGATGTATGAAATGGACCGACGGCTCGGTCTATGAGGGTGAGTGGAAGGACGGAGTCCCGCATGGAACAGGAAAACTCACATACCCTGACGCAAACATCTATGAAGGAGAGTTTTTGTACGGTCAGATAAGCACCAACGATACAGAATAATGATCAGTTGATATCAGAGGCGGGGAATAACCCATTACAGAAGGGTTGTTTCCCGCCGTTTTTTTACGTCGAGTGCGGAGCACGAGCTTGGGGCATCGTATATAATACCCCGCCACGTCAGGGATGTATAGAGAGGGGAATATGATCTTATAATATTTTTCAAAAGTTTTTAGGAAAGGGGTCCGGGGAAAACCCTTTTTGCAAAAGGGTTTTCCCCGCCTATATCGACCTCCCCCCCCCTCTCCCCCTCCCCCCCCCTTTTGCCCTCCTC
>JAZNOK010000007.1:0-11209 GCA_045580775.1 Eubacteriales bacterium | reverse complement strand
ATATATGAAAGACCCCAATAACCCGAAACAATATATCCCCGATCCCGAAACCGCGCCTATCGTGAAACGGATCTTCGATATGTACGCAAGCGGAATCGGTATCGTGAAGATCTGCGACAGACTGTCCGCCGAGAAGATCCTCTGCCCAAGCGTGTACGCCTTTAGGAAAAGCGGAAACAAATCGGGCAACCCCGATTTGAGCCGACCGTATCATTGGGCGCAGAACACCGTTCGCAAGATGCTGTCCAATCAGGAATATGTGGGAGATACCGTAAACTTCAAAACCTATTCCAAGTCCAACAAGTTGAAGAAAAGGTTGAAGAACGATCCCGAAAACATTCTCATATTCAGGGACACCCACGAAGCGATCATCGACCGCAAGACCTTCGAGATGGTACAACGGCACTTCGCCGGACGTAAACGCCCCGACAAGCAAGGTGAGATGGACAAGTATGCGGGCTTCCTCTTCTGCGGTGAATGCGGTAAGCGGTTGTACCTCCACCGAGGAAAAACCGTCAAGCCGGAAAATAACAACTTCCAATGCGGCGGTTTCCAAAGCAGAACCACTGAATGTACCGCACACTATATCCGCGAGAGTGTCCTCGACACCATCGTACTGCACAACCCCCTAACCGTGACAGCCTTCGCAAGAGATAACCCCGACGAGTTTTATGCGATGGCAACGCAGAACGGCGAGGAAGAAGCGGAAAAGTTCTACCGCAATGCCAGGATTCAAAAGGAGCAGCTTGAAAAGCGAATCCAAGAACTGGATAACATCATTCGGTGCTTGTACGAGGACAGAGTATCGGGAAGAATAACTCCCGAACGCTATGACTCAATGGCAAACGGATATGAACAGGAGCAGATGGAAAAGAAACGTGAGTTGCAAGAGCTTGCGGAGAGCATAGAAAGAATGAATATGCGTGACCAATGCATACAGCAATTCATCCGTGATGCAAAGAGGTATATCGAGATGCCAAAGCTGACACCCGAACTGCTGCGAGTATTCATCCGCAGAATAGAGGTGTACGAAAAGTTCGAGAAATACTCCCGAACGGCGGGCAATCCCATCCGAATACACTACGCCTTCCGACTTCCCGAACAAGAAGGTGTCCCTGCCATCGAAGTCCTCGCACAGCCAACAGCAAAAACTGCATAAAAAGTAATAACCGGAAGGTTTTTACACCTTCCGGTTACATACCACCCTCAATTCTCCGTTAAGAACATCACGGCAACGCGGAGGAGCTGTTTTATTGTGAACAAAATTTTGAAGATCCTCTTTTTGCTGATTGCGGCAACCTTGAGCTTTTCGGTGCTTTTGGGGTGTGAGGATAAGATCGAGCCTTCTCAGACCCAATCACACAAAGACGGTGAAACTGTCTACAACAAAATGCCGGCGGAACTTCAGAACAACGCCATATACCGTATCAGTGTTCTCGACAAAGAATATGAAAATGCATCGCTTACCGCTGAGAATTTTGCGATGACCGATAATTCTCTGCTAAAGGTCAAGACCTATACAAAGGACCTTTCGCAGATGTGGAGGGTGTGCGTGAATGAGGATGGGACTTACACTCTCGAAAATATGGCTACACTCATGAAAATGAGCATAAAAAACACAGACCGATATAAGAAGGAAAGGTCGCTTTCGGTCTGCCTTGATAATACAAACGATATTGCAAAATCATGGAATATATATACTCTTGATGGGACATTGGATGACTGTGTGATAGAGAATACGTATACGTCGTTTTCTGCACAGGTGATAAAAACCAAGACCGAGGGACTTTGGTATGTGCAGGGAGATGAATACTCAGGTGAGAGATCCCAACGGTGGAGTTTTAAGAAACTGAGCGACGGAAACGGAGAATACCCACACATGCTCGTTCTTTCAGGAGACTATCAGGGCTCGGTTCTGTGTCCTGAGATCATCTACTCAAACGGAGTGTATTATAATTACAACCAGAGCGGAACTGTATCAGTCAAAACATCCACGGATCTTATTAACTGGACTCTTCTTTTGGAGCCTGCGTTACGGAATCGTCCTGAGTGGTTAGCTCCTATCTCGGGAACAGGTCATATTTGGGCACCGGGTGTGTATGAAATGGGCGGCAGATTTTATCTTTATTACTGTACGTCTGCCCTCGGCAAACAGACCTCCGCTATAGGCGTTGCGGTATGCGATGATCTTTCACTCAACCAGTGGCAGGATCTCGGTATGGTATTGCGTTCTTACCCCGGGGATGAGTATAATGCAATAGACCCGAATATCTTTATAGACCGAGACGGCAGTGCGTATCTGCTTTGGGGATCGTATTGGTCAGGCATTTATATGAAGAGAATAGACCCCAAAACCGGCAAATTCTTTGAAGGTGATACCGAGACTTGGCATCTTGCCAAAGGAACGGATGATATGGAGGCGTCGTATCTGATATACCGTGACGGCTATTATTATCTTTTCACCGCACGGGGAGGACTGTCAAAGGGTACGTATTATTGGGCGGTCGGCAGAAGTGCTTCGCTTTTCGGTCCTTACGTTGATAGAAATGAAAAGCCGCTGCTTGAGGGCGGATCAACTCGCCTTACCGAATGGAAAGAAGGCGTTGCAGGTGTGGGACACGCATCGTATTTTCTGTCTCCGGACGGAACATCTTATATGGTTGCCGATTCGTGGGATCACAGAAACGAAGACAGCATCGGTGCAGCAGCCCTTACTTTGAGCACGATAGTATGGACAGAAGACGGCTGGCCTGTTACCGCACTGGATCCCGACGTTCTGAAAACGCTCGGAGACTGAATGAAATGAGGATGATAGTATGAAGACCGTATTCAAAGCGATAACAATGGTGCTTATTATATGTATGACTCTGCTGCCGGCTGTGTCATGCGGCAAACCGAAAGAAACTACCCCTGACAGTACACATGATGCGGTAAGTGAGGATACGAGCCGTGTGCTTGAGGTTCCTGAGTCGTATTTTGACGGATATGAGTTCTCCTTCTTTACCGGCAGCTGTGTTCCCACTTGCCCGCATCTTTTTACGGTTGATAACGATGCAGATGAGATCGACCGTGCAATAGAGAAGAGAAATGCAGATATCGAGGACAAATACGGTATCAGTATTGTGGAGGTGAGAGAGGTGATCGACGATGCACATGGCAACGGTGCCGCGTTCAGATCCCTTCAAAAAGCATGGAATTCAAATCAGGCACTCTATGATGCGGCGGTAGGTTCTCCGTATGATTGCTGTGCACTCTCACAGGGCGGGATGCTTGCAGATCTGCGTGATTATGGGTATGTATCTCTTGAAAAAGCATGGTGGGATCAGCCTGCAAATGAGTCGTTTACTGTATATGGAAAGACCTTCATCACGACAGGAGATATCAATTATATTGATGACAACTACACCTACGCTATAGCCTTCAACAAGGATATGATGGAAGTGTTCGATCTTGAAGATCCGTATGCACTCGTCAGAGATGGAGCGTGGACCTATGATAAACTGTACGAAATGTCAAAGGCTGTCACAAGACTGGACAACATAGAGGGCTATTCCGAAAACGATATTTACGGCTTTCTTGGCTATTGCGATACTACTTGGATGTCTTTTTCCTCTATAGGTGCTTATATTGCCAAGGTCAATGGTGAGGGGGAGCTTGAGCTGACTATGAACTCGGAGCGAAACTTCGATCTGATAAGGGAATGGACTGAGTTCGGTCAGTCTGATTCGTTTGTGAACTGGCAGATAGAAACTGCCGCAAACAAAGCAGGCTGGAAAAAAATATTCTCAAACGATCAGGCACTGTTCTTTGGTGCAACCATAGATGGCATCTACAAGCTCAGAGATACCGAGCTTGATTACGGATATCTCCCTTGGCCCAAATACGACGAGACTCAAGAAGGGTATATTTCGGGTATGGCACCGAATCATATATCGCTGTTTTGTATTCCGGATGTCGGTGATGAGACACATGTGCAAAGAAACTCGATTATTATCGAGGCACTCAGTGCGGGTTCGGATATTGTTATAGATGGCTTTTATACCAAAAATCTCGAGGGCAAGAGTGTGCGTGACGAACAGTCCTACGAAACTCTGAAGATCATATTTGACAAGAAGGCATTTGATCTTGGGTACTATTACGGTGTGGGGCAGCTCAGGCTCTCGATGCTCGGCAGATTCAGAGACGGGCTTACTACGATGGCATCTGTGTATGCAGAGCGAGAGATATCTGCCAAATTTGAGATCGCAGATATAAACAAAGGATACAAGAACAGCAGCAATTAATTATAATAATAAAAACAAACCACCGCTCACGGCAAAACGCCGTTTGAGCGGTGGTTGTTTTTAGATAGAAAAATACAGTTATTACGCCTCTGCTGATTTGAGCTGATACGGTAGGAAGGTGGGGAAAGCGATATGTTGTCCGCTTTATACGTAATCCTTAGTCCATCCCAGATCCTTGTCGCTTGTATCAGTCTGGGTGTCGGTCGCTTGAGCTTCTGTATCGGAGGATGCGTCGGTGCTTTCTTTTGTGTCATTACCGCAGGAGATACACATGCACATCGCTATGCACAGAACAAGAGAAAAAATGATCTTTTTTATCATTCGGGCAGCTCCCTTTCAAAGAAATATTTTTGTTTGTGAACGTAAATGCTTTGTACTATGCCCATCATCAGATAGAGTGAGAGTATACTCGATCCTCCGTAGCTGAGGAAGGGAAGTGTAATGCCGACAAGCGGCAGCATCGCGAGATTCATTCCTACATTCTCAATAAATTGAGCAATAAGGACCGCTGATATTCCGATGCAAATATAACCTGAATATGTCTTTCTTGCGTTTTTTGCTATCCATATTATACGCACTATCAGTACGATAAATGTAACAAAAACGACCATGCACCCGACAAAACCGAATTTTTCTCCGATTATGGCAAATATTGAGTCTGAGTTTGCCATCGGGACACTTTGGTATTTTGAACCTTCAAACAGTCCCTTGCCAAACAGCCCACCTGAGGTTATCGCGGCCTTGGCTGCCAGAGCCTGAAATCCGTATACCTCCGGGTCAAGCTCAGGATTGAAGCCGCAAAGTATCCTCATCTGCTGATACTCACCGAGAAACGGCCAAATGTACGGCAACGCTATGACCGCCGCACCGCCAATTCCGACAAAGTACCATAGGCTCAGCCCTGCGGCAAACAGCATGAAAATTATCATGACCATATAGACAAGAGCCGTACCCAGATCTCCCTGCAGCAGTACCAGCAAAATAATGGGGCCTGCATGGCATGCCAGTTTTATGAGTGTGAGAGGGTGGTTGATGCTTTTCTTTTCCTTTGACAGGTGTTTAGCAAAGGTGATGATCAAAAACAGCTTGACAAACTCGGACGGCTGAATGCTAAATGGTACACCCGGGAGGTTGATCCAGCTCTTTGATCCGTAGTCCCCCTCATCTCCGAACAGGAGAGTTGCTATGAGCAACAGTATCGAAAAAACAAACAGGGGGAGCGTTAGCTTGTCGCATAGGTCCTGATAGTCTATTTGAGACAAAAACAGCATGGCAATGATACCCAGTATTGCAGCACATGCCTGTACGATATACATCGGTGCGATGTATTCATCCCTTACCGAATAGAGCACAAGTACACTTATAGAGGATAGGATCAGTGTGCATATCAAAACGGTAAAATCAATATGCCGCAGTCTCTTGAATATTGAAGTTTCCTGTGATGCCAAGCGATCCCTCCTTTTGTTTAGAAAAATGAACATGTCCCTCTGCGTACGTATCTATCGACAAAAGGGATAGAACAGGCGGGAGACGACTCCCGCCCGGTTTTTATTGTTTAATATGCCTTGCCCCAAAGAACCATGGTGTCGGCGGGCTTGCCGCAGCAGACACATTTGTCTGATATTTGTTGCTGGTCAAAGGGGATGCATCTTGATCCAACTCCCGTGACTTCCTTTACCTTGTCTTCGCACGCTTCGTCTCCGCACCACATAGCACGGACAAAGCCGCAACCCTTCTCTTGCAGAATTGCTGTTATCTCATCCAGGGTCTTGCAGTCATAGGTCTTGTTTGTTCTGTTCTCGAGAGCCTTTTGATACATGGCGTCTCTTACCTCGGCGAGTTTCTTCTCAATAGAAGCTTCGAGTCCGTCGAGGGACACAAATTCCTTCGAGCGGTCTACACGGGATACAAGAACGCATTGGTTAGACTCAATATCACGCGGACCTATCTCGAGTCTGAGCGGAACGCCCTTCATCTCGTACTCGCTGTACTTCCATCCGGCTGAATTGTCAGAATCGTCGAGCTTGACTCTGTAGCCTGCGGCAGTCAGCCTGTCGCGAAGCTCGGCGGCACGGTCGAGAACCCCTTCCTTGTGCTGGGCTACGGGGATAATAACTATCTGTATAGGAGCTACATCGGGAGGCAGAACAAGTCCATTGTTGTCTCCATGTGTCATGATGATAGCACCGATCAGACGAGTGGTAACACCCCAGGATGTCTGATGAGGGAAGACCTTTTTGTTTTCCTTGTCTGTGTATTCAATGTCGAAAGCACGAGCAAAACCGTCACCGAAGTAGTGCGAGGTTCCGGCCTGCAGAGCCTGTCCGTCATGCATCAGTGCTTCGATCGCGTATGTAGCTACGGCTCCTGCAAACTTGTCGCTTTCGGTCTTCTTGCCCTTGACTACAGGCATTGCGAGGTTCTTCTCGCAGAAGTCTGCATATACATTGAGCATACGCTCTGTTTCTTCTATTGCCTCATCTGCTGTTGCGTGGATGGTGTGTCCCTCCTGCCAGAGGAACTCTCTTGAACGGAGAAAGGGTCTTGTGTTCTTTTCCCATCTGACGACGCTTACCCATTGGTTGTACTTTTTAGGAAGGTCTCTGTATGAGTGTACTACGTTTGCGTAGTGTTCGCAGAACAGGGTCTCGGATGTAGGACGTACACACAGACGCTCCTCCAGCTTTTCACTTCCGCCGTGGGTTACCCATGCGACCTCGGGAGCGAATCCTTCTACGTGGTCTTTTTCCTTATTGAGCAGACTCTCGGGTATGAACATAGGCATACATACATTCTCATGTCCTGTCTCTTTGAACATTCCGTCTAGGATCCTCTGCATGTTTTCCCATATAGCATATCCGTATGGGCGGATGACCATGCATCCTTTGACACTTGTATATTCGATAAGCTCCGCTTTTTTTACTATGTCGGTGTACCATTTTGCAAAATCCTCGTCCATTGACGTGATCTGCTCCACCATTTTTTTCTCTGATGCCATTTTTTCTGTATTCCTTTCGGTGTTCTACGGTATTTTTGAGAATACCTATTCAAGATACTATTTTAGCATGCTTTGCTTGCGTTGTCAATATTATAGAGCTGTCATAATTGGGCAGAAGGGAAAAAAGTTACATTTCAGTCTCTGTCAATGAGCTTGTTCGCTATTGACTTAGCGGATGGTGTGTTATATAATTTATTAGGTAAAAATAATTGTATTCGGGAGAAGTATTTTGGCAGAGTTGTATTGTACAAAATGTACGGAAAAGATAAACTACATCGGAGAGGGAGTTCACGCCTGCCCTAAGTGTGGTGCAGAGAATTACTTTCCTCTTGCCGACACAGAAAAGCTTGAGCTGTATTCAAAGGCACAATGGTATTGGTGCGACGGACAGTATTTCAATGCCCTGAAGATGTATGACATCATACTGAAGGCGGATGAGGGGGAATTTTGTGCGTGCTTTGGTGCATTGCTTGCAGAGTTTGGTGCAAGATACGCAGACTGTCACGACGGTACATACAGATTTGTTTGTGAGCGGACACATTCTCATTCTGTGTATGAGAGCGAGTATTATCAGAAGCTCACAGCTATAGCTCCGGCAGAGGCAATGCAGATATTTACCCCTGTTCTTGCAGAGATTGAAAAAGAACAGAAAAAGAATAATGAGCTTTATCTCGCCACCGCACCTGTAGATGAGAAAAAGGACTATAGACGCGAGGCAAGAGAGAGCGAAGAGGAGCTGGCAGACGACTATCTTTCTGCCAGAGAAAAGTATTTGCAAAAGGAGCGAGAGGAGCAGGAGGAGGCACAGCGTCGGCGTCTTGAGGCAAAGCAACGCGAGGAGGCAGCACAGAAAGCAAGGGAAAACAGAGCTGCACTTGCCGCAAAAAAAGAAAAAAGGAAAAAGACCGCTATTGCAGTTGTATCGGCTGTGGTTTTTGTGGTTGTATGCACGGTGCTTGTATTCAGTTTGATCATTCCGAGTGTACATCTGAGCACAGCGAAGAAAGCTATCTCGGATGGCAGATACGACGATGCCGCAAGATCTCTGAGGTCAGCAGATGGCTTTGGAGATAGTGAAGTGCTTTTGTCAAAATACTGTCTCTACGGTCTTAGCTCGGGAGATGCCGTGAGATTTGGAAATTATGAGCAGGATGCAAATGAGCAAAATGGCAAAGAACCCATCGATTGGATAGTGCTGGAGAGCACGGATGAAAAAGTGACTCTTATATCCGGATATGTCCTAGATTGCGTAATGTATCATGAAAACAAGGATGCCCCCGCATATTGGAAAACAGCATCCCTCAGAGCGTGGCTTGACGGTGAGTTTGCCGCAACGGCATTTTCGGAGTCGGAGAGTCGGATGCTTGTAACTGTAAACAACGAAAACCCCGACAATGACAGGTGCGGCACCAAGGGAGGGGAAGCGACGGAAGACAGAGTATATTTGTTGTCCATCGACGAGGCACAGAAGTATCTCGAGGAAGAGCAGAGGGTCGGTGTGCCTACGCAGTATGCAGTCGAGCGAGGAGTGTATACAAAGACCGAATACGCAGGTACGTATTGGTGGCTCAGATCTCCCGGAAGCACACAGAACAGTGCCGCAAAGGTAAACGGAGACGGAAATATCGACATCCGAGGTTCAGGTGTCAATTATTCCAGCTACGGAGTACGTCCTGTTATTACTCTGCAGAAAGCTCCGATAGAATGATCAAATAATCATAACAAACAAAAAGGAGCGTTTCGCCAAAGTGTACAAACGCTCCTTTTTTGTTCACAAAAGAAGTCTGTCTACATAGAATGTTAGGGAAGGGATGCTCCCTTCAATCTAACTCAAGGAGAGACAGTAATAATGTCTGATATCAGATGTAATTGCGGCGGTCCTTCCATTCCGCGTGAGTCTATATGCATCGACACCTACCGTGTGCTGGACTCATGCAGAGACAAGGATTGCTATGAGGATATAGTAGTTCATCTCACAGATTTCGGACGTGAGATAATCGAGCATACCACAGCCGTCAGAGCTAAGAGTGCATGCGTAGTTCATGCAAATATCTCGGTAGACCCGATAAGCTTCAACCGCGGTTTTTACCAGATCAGCATCAGAATATACGTGAAGCTACGCTTTGAAGCGTGCGTATGCAAGGGCAATTCGCAGGAATTTGAGGGAATTGCCGTAGTAGAGAAAAAGGTGATTCTCTACGGCAGCGAGGGAAATGTCAGCATATTCAAGAGCGGCTACGAGGATAACTTCTGTAAACACCCCGACCTTTCGGGAGCTGAATGCTCCTCGAATATGCCTATAGCGGTGCTCGAGATAGCAGACCCCATAGTCCTCGGAGTAAAGATCGAGCGAGAGCACCGTGTTACATGTTGTAATTGCTGTTGTTCCTGCTCGGATATTCCGGAGTGCGTGTGCTGCACACTTTCAGCACCCCTGTGCGATACAGAGGAAGGAAAGACTCTCACGGTATCGCTCGGATTTTTCTCGGTTGTACGCATAGAACGTCCCACACAGCTGCTTATCACCGGAACAGAGTATTGTGTCCCGGAGAAGGAGTGTGTAGTATCTGAGGACGAAAACCCTTGCTCTATTTTCCGTAATATGCAGTTCCCGATAAACGAGTTCTGCCCGCCCTCACTTTCTAATGTTATCAAGGATAACAAGTGTAAGTAAATTTTTAAGTAAATGAAAAAAAGGAACCGTTGGGGCACCCTCCGTAAGGAAGCGCTTTAACGACGATATACTCATTAATAAAGAAAAGCCGTGAAATTCACGGCTTTTCTTCGTATAGAGCTTTTATGTGTTGTTTTAAGATGATGTTTATATATTGAGAAAGTGAACGATCATCCAGTTCGGCTCTTTCTTTTAATTTTGCTAAAACATCATTATCTATGGTTATACTTATTTTCTCCTTCAAAGGTTTCATTTTACCACCTCAAAGATATTATAGGATAAAAAGCTCCATAATATTGACAAATCGCATAAAGTAGTATAAAATAGGATAAAACTTTGAAAGAGGTGATATTATGGCATTAAATGTAAAATGTCCTAAATGCGGTAGTACAAAAGTCCAATTATCTAACGAATCAAGTAAACACGGTTGTTTGTATATGGTTCTTTTTGGTATTTGGTATTTTATGTGGCTTATGTGTAAGTGGTGTATTGGTATGATGGTGTTCTTCTGCTATGATTGGTGGATGGCAATCGTACATAAGGCATCAGGTAAAGGTCATGTATGGCAATCAAAAAGATGGTTCTCAAATCCTAGAAAAATCTATATCTGTGATGATTGCACGCATAATTTTAGACCATAATATAAACAAATTTTATATTTTGAGATTAGTATAATTTCAAAGTATGTAACCCACTATGACACTTTCAAGTTTTGAAAGTGTCATTTTTTTATACAAGAAAAGGGAGGCACTTCCTTACGGAGTGCCTCCCTTCGCGGTTCCTTTTTTTAAAAATTTATTACTTATGGTACAGCTTCTTTGTGTTGTACTGAGGCTCGCAGGTGATCTCAATTCCGAGCTTGCGGTATACATCGTTATCTACCTGAGAGAGGATGACCGTAGAATGTGCCTGACATCCCTTGAGCAGGCTGAGCTTCTCCATAGCTTTGGCAGCTACTGTGTCTGCTGATGCAGAAATGGAGAGAGCGATGAGTGCTTCATCCGAGTGCAGTCTGGGGTTGTGATTGCCGAGGATGCTTGTTTTCAGCTCTTGGATCGGCTTTATCGTTTCGGGAGCTATCAAGTCGGATCGTAGCCATGTCGTTCTGTGAGCCAAGGAGTTGATAGCCCCAGTTGTCTTCCTAAGACCGCTTGGCCTCCGACTTGTGCTTCATCCGAGTGCAGTCTGGGGTTGTGATTGCCGAGGATGCTTGTTTTCAGCTCTTGGATCGGCTTTATCGTTTCGGGAGCTATC
>JAZNOK010000006.1:0-5015 GCA_045580775.1 Eubacteriales bacterium | reverse complement strand
AGAAAAGGTAGCTTTGCTCCGCAAAGCATTGATTTGAATAACAAATAATGATATAATACATTCAGAGATGATGATGAATGAACAGTCCTTTACTCGATAAATCTCTCAATTTTGCAACACAAGTCATATTGTTTTACCAAGTTTTTTCCAACACAAACAGATTCATTTACAAAAGGAGAAAACACAATGAAATTTGATACAAGCAAGCTTGAATGGACAAGAGCTCCAAAGCAATACGCGATCACTTCTGATAGGGTGGAAGTAGTCACAGAGCCTTTTACAGATCTATGGCAAAGGACATATTACCACTTCAGAAACGACAACGCACCGCTTCTTCAAGCAGAAACAGACCTGCAATTCTTTTCATTCACGGTAAAAACAGAATTTGACACAAAAGTACGCTACGACCAGAGTGGAATAGTAATGTACCTCGACAGTGAAAACTGGCTCAAAGCGTCAATGGAGTATGAAAACGACAAGATCCAACGTTTGGGCAGCGTTGTAACGAACAATGGATATTCAGACTGGGCATCAGTCGACGTGGATGCATCGCTCAAACACGTTTGGTTTCGCCTGAGCCGCAGAGAGGATGACTTTTGTATCGAACGCTCATTTGACGGTATTTCATTTGACCAGATGCGTATATGTCATATGTTCAACTCAGGCAAAACAATTCAATTCGGCATCTACGCATGCAGTGCAGAAAATTCTTCATTCAAAGCAGTATTCACAGATATGCAGTTAACCGAGTGCAAATGGAAAGCCCACGATGGCCAACAGCCTGATAAAGATTAACCGTATACACCAAATTCGCTCTGAGATGATATACCCATTCATTTTGAGTGTTTGTTAGCTCAAACCAAAGTACTGATTTCTTTCTAAACACCGATAGTTTGTGTCTTTTATTCATTGATGAAGCCATATACTATCGGTGTTTTTGCAATATACAATCGGTATTTTTTCATAGTTTGGATATTTTTATATGTGTTATCCTGTAATTATAATTAACTCATAATATCCAAACAAGTGGGATCAAAATGCAAGCCAAAAGCACCAAGAATAAAATGTTTAATTTAGTACTCTACTCCATGCTGCTAACAGTAACAGGCGTATGCAGCATGCCGCTGATGGTAAAAAGCGAAACCGTAAAAGAAAGCGACATTATCTCGGTTGGTGCAATAGCAGCTGTAGATGTTCTTACGGGAACTTGATACAACGACATACTGAATGCCCTCCCTTCCACCGTAAAAGTAAAGCTGGCATCATCAGAAAAGATCGTTTCAGAACAGCTTCACACCGCATCTTTTTCAAAAGATGCATGGACTCTGTATGACGGTTCGGCGGTCTCTTTTGATAACGGCGTACTCGCTGTAACTGCTGAGTCATCAAAGTTGAAAGCACTCAGCGGAGGGGAGTATGACGATTTTGTTGTCGAAGCTACACTAAAGGGCACAGCACAGAATATTACTAATAACTACGGAATTATGCTCAGAGCTACCGACGTCACAGATAAAGGAGCAGATTTATACAACGGCTATTACGTAGGCATCGGAAAGTTGGCTAACAACTTTTGTGTCGTTATAGGATACGGAAACGGAAAATGGAATTCGGTAAAGTCTGTTCCCTTCGACTACAAGCCATACACAGATTACAAGCTTAAGGTCATGATGTACGGAAACACGCTCGCCGTATGGCTGGATGGCAAGCTAATGTATCAAAACGAGTTTTCACTCTTTGACAAAGGCAGAGTCGGAGTCAGAACCTTCAAGCAGCTTTTTGAATGCTCATCTTTCTCCGTGCGAACTCCCACAAAGGACGAACTGATAGAGACCGGAGTACGTGCTTATCGCGATGCTGAGGCAGAGCTCACCCAATGGTCATGCGATAACTACGACGCACAAAAAGCAGGAACATACATCTTCAATTCAAAAATATCCGGAACGGACCGCGTAGTATCGTCAACGTAACAAAGCCTGTTGATATGCTCGAGAACGTAAGTGCACTCTCATGGCAGAATGTTAACATTGATGACGGTTTTTTCCGAGATTATATAAAGCTCACAGTATGCAAAATAATACCGACAGCCATACGCAACGTTGAGGGTGAAAAAGGCGGAATACCAAATATTATAAACGCCGCAAAGAAAAACAGAGGAGAAAGCCATGCTCCTTTTGCCGGTGCTCTGTATGTCGACTCGGATGTACACAAGGTACTTGAGTCTATGTGCTATGCACTGTCTGTAGACGCAATGGGAGACAACGATGTTATATCAGCACAGGCACAAATAAAGAAAGGACACTCACTCAGTATGCTGCTCCGACTGCTTCCTACTCGAACAAAGCCGACCCTGTCTATAACCTGAACGATACATCGTCAAGCCGATCAAAACGTTGGACGAGCTACAAAAACAATGAAGTATTGAAACACCCCTGGGTTCAATACGACTTTGATACCGAAGTAACCATCTCGGGATGCAAAATATGGTGGTATGACGATGACGGCGGTGTCAGATTGCCGCAAGATTTTGAGAGTTCTATAAAAACAACAATACCGTAAGCTTCACTTCGCTCGGTGTTTACACACCTGATCACGCGAAGGTTCCGATCAGTTACACATTCTACGATCCGGTAACGCTTTCATCCATCAAAATTCTCATGAACAACAAATCAGCTTCCGTGGGAATAGTAGAATGGGAACTGACAGAAGCGGAAAAGATCCCGGATAGGGAGCCAACCGATACCCCTCCAAGCACCGATACAACTACATCGCCTAACAGTGATCCGGTATCAGATACACACCTCAGCTCAAACAAGCTACTCCCCTCCCTGCTCGCAGGAGCAGCTGCCGCTGTGGCTGCCGGTGCTGCCGCTTGTTTTGCATATTTAGCAAAAAAAGAAAAAATAAAACTCAAAAGTAACTGATAAAAGATCAAAAATTCAAAATGCCGGTCAAACGACACAGAAAAAGATTCCTGAGTCTGCATATTCGTGTCGGTAATCACCGGCTCTGTCCGTGTCATTTTGCACAACAGCACACCTACCTTATATCATGCAAGGCAGGTGTGCTGCTTTATGTTTTATAGGAAATTGTGACAATTATGTACAAAACGCATCAACTTGACAAGGCGTCCATATTAATCTCGGAGAGGAGGCAGATACTTTTTTTACTGTATATCAATGATCTCAGGCTTTCCGATATAGTATAGAGAATGCCTTTTCACTATATCCCATGCCGTGGCAAGCGACTCTCTGTCACAAGCGGCATCCGGGTCATGTGCGTCAAATCCAAAGGTGACTAACGCCCTCTCTTCTCCGGCTATTTTCCAAAATTTCTCGCATGGATAATGTCTGGATGTACGTATCCCCAGAAAGTTTATCTCCAAAGGAATACCAAGCTCTCGGGACGCAGAGCAAAGCCGCCTCATTTCGCGGTCATATACAGCTTCATCCCCCACATAGTTCCCTAGATCCGGGTGTGCTACGTAGCTAAAATACCCGCTTTTCATTGCCGCTACGACACAGTCAACATACTCGCAAAGATGTTCTTCCCTGTCTGTAGCTCTGAACATGTAAAGACCGCTTGGGTATTCTTCACCAATAAAGTGCTGCCCGAGTATAAGATACTCTCCTCCTGCAGCTCGGGCAATACTGAGCATCTTTTCAAAATGAGAGGGATAATACTCCATCTCAAATCCGATTTTTATATCAATTTTGTCCTTATACTTTTCTCGAAGAACTCTAAGCTCATTGACATATTCAGCAGCCTGTGCCATAGGAACTCTGAAACCGCTCTCATGTCCATCAGGAAAAACAAACGGAGCGTGATCGGAAAAGCCCATATTCTTTATACCGCCACCAATTGCACGCAGAATGTATTCTTCCGGCGTTGATGTAGCGTGTCTGCAGCGATAGGTATGTGTGTGATAATTGTAATTCATTGTTTTTTATCCTACTGTTTGTTTTCTGTTCTATCAAGTGAAAATGTTTGCATGTCATCGAGTCTGAGCAAAGTCGGTGCAAGACCGCACGCAGCCCCTGTATCTATATCGATCCACGTATCAGTGATCAACACCTTCCCCCTGTGCTCACTGCCAAAAAAGTGTGTAGGAGTATGTCCGAATACGGTAATGCACCCGGAATAGTACCTATCATCAGGCGAAGGTCTGTTCCACAAAAGCTGTCGCTCTGTATATTCACAAAGCTCCTTTTCCGGAGAAAAGCCACCAAGACCGCTGTGCGTGAGAATATATTTTTTTCCATTCAACTCCACTTCTTCATAAAGAGGTGCTTCTCTGAGATATTCAACAATACCCTCACGAGTCTCCGCATCAAGTTCCACAAGTCCCCTCAATGTAGGCTCTGCACCGTTCTCCTTCCAATGCTCAAGGCACTCCATTTGATGAGCTGTGAGCTTGGATATTGACTGTTCGCTTATTTCATTGAACAAAAAGTCGCACGACAATAGCATCGACTCGTGGTTGCCGAGTATCAGCTGAACATTCGGCTGATAGATTAGCCACTCTAAGATTCGAGCACCGTCTTCTCCCCGATCGATCACATCTCCCAGCACGAAGCAGTAATCACCATCAGAGAAACCTCCTTTTTCAAGCAACTCTTGAAGATCCTCGAGCGGATACCCATGAAGATCCGAGATTACATAAACCATATTGTTACCTCACTTCTATCAAAGAAGATTAAACACACATTTATTATAGCATAAATCGTTAGTTTTTTCTCGTCAAATCAAAAGTTTTTTGAAAAAATCTCACCTCATGAATATATCACACAAAAAAATGCAGAATAAGTATTGACAACGAACCCCTCTTTTTGCTATAATACCAAATGTTGATAAAGAAAGCACGCACCTTTAGCTCAGTTGGTAGAGCAACTGACTCTTAATCAGTGGGTCCCGGGTTCGAATCCCTGAAGGTGCACCACATTCCTCCTTAGCTCAGTCGGTAGAGCGCATGACTGTTAATCATGATGTCGCTGGTTCGAGCCCAGCAGGGGGAGCCA
>JAZNOK010000005.1:0-4242 GCA_045580775.1 Eubacteriales bacterium | reverse complement strand
CGGTCTTATGCAGAGTGCCGAGATATTGTCTGTTTGAGTAAAAAGAAAAAGAAAACTCGTCCTCAGATGCACACTCAAGTGCAATGTCATAAAGACCCGTGCTGTCAACATTGCAAAAGAAGTTTCTGTATTCGCCGGCGGCAACTCTGCCGCTCTCCCCTTCGATACAGTACGACATGGGTATCTCTGCAGGGATAGTATTTACCACATGCGAGGAAACCTCACCGTTGTACACGGTGAGGTTTTCGTCGATGTAAGCATAATGTACTATCTCTACATCCCAGCCCGCAAGAAGCTGTATGAGAGCTATTGCATCTCTGTTGTTAAGTATTTTGTTTCCGTCAAGGTCACTGTCATATACCGACAGTCCGCCGAATCCTGCCAGATTCTTTACCGTCAGGGTAATATCCGCATTCGAGAGTATTCCGTCCCCGTCTGCGTCGGCAATTATGTTGCCGAGGTCATTTATAGCTCCCTCGAGGGTGAAGTGATCCGCTGTCGCGGCAAACGATGCATCCGTGTAGATATGCGAAGCAGCAGCACCGTCGCCGGATACCGTCGCATCCGAGGGTATCACAGTATCCGCAGCACGGATAACGAAGCTTCCGTCAATATCTGCAGCTGTCGTATCGACCTGCTTAGCCGAGACGTAGCACTTCTTGTACGACTGTCCGTCTGCAAACACGCCTATGTTCGCACCGTTGAGATTGATACTGACGTCCGCCTCAAAGCCGCTGTACTCGCTTGCAAGTGAAGTATTGACTGCACCGAGACGTGCCGAGCCGAATACAGGAGAGTTGATGGTAGCACCGTTGATGTTCAGCACAAACGTACCGCCCTTGGAAGCGTTATTGCCGGATGGAGAAACAAAGTAGTTTTCGGTCGATGCCATGTATGGAGTGACGACAGCATTTTTACCGATATTTACCGTAACGTTGCAGTCGATAGATCCAACATGTGCCGCACCGCTGTGTCTCCAGTTACCGCCCTTGATGCTTCTCCATGTGCCTCCGTTGACGGTAAGAGTATAATCCTTTGTAGCAGAAACCGTACTAAGTGTCTTGATGGTAGGCGTAAAGTTCTTATATGGGGAAGTTGTAGAAGATCCGTACTGATAATGACCTCCGACAAGGAACGGGTTTCTGCCCCCTGCTGTCAGTACGGTATCAGTAAAGGTAACATCGTTGAACTTGCACTCGATGAGAGTGGTGGCACTTCTCGAATAAATAGTAATATTATCAAAGACATGATCGCTTGAGATAGAGAAATAGTCTATCTGCCACTGAACGTCGGGGGTCAGTCCGCGTATCGTAACAGGTCCTCCGCATACGGGAGTTTTGTAATATGACGATGAGGATGCGAGCTTGTTTGCGGTGACGATGACCGTACCGCCGTAGGGCGTCATCATCTTGTAGGTCATACCGAGATTCTGTACCGCACTGTCGGGGGTAAGTCCGGTATTTGAGTCGCTTCCGCTCGACTGGTCCAGGTAGATCGTAACAGGTCCGTCGTTACCGTAAAAGTCTATCTCGGAATCAGCAAATCCTTTGCCTCTTACAATAGGATTAACATAGTTTGCAATATGAGCCTTCTTTGTTCCGTTGATCTTCTTTGTTCCGTTGGTTACATATACAGCCGCTTCACCTACAAATTCCGCACCCTCCTTGATGGTGAGTGTGTAATCTCCGTTAATGTCATTTGTACCGTCCTGCGTTGCGGAGATTATTGCCTTTCTGAGGGATCCGCTAATGGTAGTGCTGACAAATGTTCCGCCTGTGATGTTGCAGAACAGATCCCCCTCGTGATACTCTGTCGCATGGGTTACTCCGTCTGTCTCCGTGACGGTTGACGTTCTTCCGGAGACAAACACAGGGCAGTTGTATGTTCCGCCCGAAATATTGAGCGTTGCCGTGCCGTTTGCCGAAAGGGCAGTATTGCTCGTTACAGACACAAGATAGTTCATCTCCGCACTGTTCGAGCAAAGAGGCTGAACAACACAGTTTCCGCCGAGGTTAAGCGTTACGTCCGCATCAATAAGTCCGAGAGAAGCGTCCGCTCTGACTCTCCAGTTTCCGCCCATGATAGAACGCCAAGTTCCGCCGTAGACGGATATCGTGTAATCCTCGCTTGTGCTCACATACTCATAAGGACGCGAATCCTGCTTCCATAGTCTGTAGGGGTATGCATCCATGTATGCGTCAGATTCAGCAAGACCGTAGCCGCACTGATAGTATCCTCCGACAAGCATGGGGTATCTTCCGCTTGCTCCTGCCTGATATGCAGGAGATACGCTGAGATTCTCACCGAAGGTCACATTGTTGAGTCCGCACTCTATTACCGGAGTGACTACATTCGGTCTGAGCATGAGGTTGTCTATATAGTGGTCTGAGTTGAAAGTAATATAGCTGAAGCGAAGCCTTATACCGGGGTTTCTGCCTCTGAGCATGATCGGTCCGGTGATGTCGGAGGGAGTCTGAAAGTAAAGTCCTGTCTCTGCTATCTGAGATTCGGGTGAAAGATACTTGTCATTTGACATCGCCTGAGAGATATCATGTGAAGCAACCAATACTATCGTACCGCCATTTGGAGTAAGTGCCTCATACGCACGCTCAAGGGACTTGAACGGATAGTTCTCGGTTCCCTGTGCGGTATCCGAACCGTCGTTCATGTGTACATATACAGTAGGAAGGGACTTGAGTGCTGCAAAGTTATCGTCCAGCACCGCGTCCTTGACAGTGCATTCAGCTCCGGAAGGATACGGCTGTGCAGTCATGGTCGGCTTTCCGTCTGTGAATGCTGCCGCTACGTGTACCTTTCCGCTTGCATCAAAGGTGATCTTGTCGAGGCATATCTCTCTGTTCTCTACCTGGGAAAGTCCTGCATGCTTGTGGTATACCATCCACATTTCGCTGTTGTCCGGAGAATAAGTATAACAGCAATGTCCGGTTCCGAGAGCACCTGATGCGGTGCTTCCCACAAGGACAGGGTCGGTCTGCTTTGTATAAGTGCCGAGAGGCGTGCCGGATGTAGCCGCACCTACCGCATAGTAAGAATATGTATATCCGTTGCAGGTATACAGCATATAGTACTTGCCGTTCCGCTTGAATATTTCGGGGCCCTCGGCTACGTTATGATTAGAGGAGTTTTCCCAAGACTGAGCCGCCCATACAAGACGCGTCTCAGTACCTGAAACGGGCTTTAGCGTTTGCATATCAAACTCACATCCCCAGATAACGTTCCCGCTCTTCCTAAGATATGAGTCATAGCCTGCAACTACATAATAGAGATAGACCTTTCCATCGTCATCGAAGAACAAATGCCCGTCTATCGCCTTGTTCTCGAATATGTAGGAAGACCCCTCCGGAGTCGAGAAAGGACCGGCGGGACTGTCTCCTGTAACTACCAAAAGATGCTCATTTACGGTAACTACCATATAATAGACACCGTTGTAATAAGACACCTCGGGTGCCCAGAAATTGCTGAAAGTATCAACACCGCTGACCGACACATCGGACTTGCTGAGAACATATCCGATGCTGGACCAGTTCACAAGATCGCGAGAGGTATAGGCGATATAACCGTTTCCTCCTGCGTTTGTGGTATACATATAGTACGTGCCGTCAGTATCCTTGAACACGAACGGATCCGCACCGTTAGCAACCGGGTTTTTGAAATTCTGTCCATCTGTGTAGCTGACGGTCGTCTCGGAGCTTTGTGCAGCTGTATCCACAGCCTCGGCCTGCTCCTCTGCAAAAACAACTGTCTGCACAGGGATGAGTGTCAAGCACATCATGATGACAAGACACATAGAAATAAATCTTTTCATATTTTTTCTCCTTGCGGCTATAATTGTGGAAAATACCCAATTTCCCCACACTCTTGTTTTACAGTATACATTATATTCCATAACAAATCAAGTGGAATCTGCAACAAATTGATCAAAATAGTATTCTCATTGTATGTTTTTAAAAAACAGTTTAAAAACCGTGCTTTTGTAAAAAGATCCCCCCTCCGCAGAGAGTGTCTCCGACGGAGGGGGTGTTGCCGCGGGCCCTTGCCCGCTCTTTATTTATCAGAATAATGTGTTTTTCCCTTCCCGCCGTACCGCTATGAAATAGTTCAGTCCGGATAGGCGGGAGTATGGCCGCGGGCTCTTGCCCGCTTTTTATTTATCAGAATAATGCGTTTTTCCGTTCCCGCCGTACCGCTATGAAATAGTTCAGTCCGGATAGGCGGGAGTAT
>JAZNOK010000004.1:0-30719 GCA_045580775.1 Eubacteriales bacterium | reverse complement strand
AGCAGCACCTGCACCCGCAGCAGCTCCCGCAACCGGTGACGGAGAGGCTATCAAGGCTCCTCTGCAGGGAACTATTCTTTCTGTTAATATCAATGTCGGTGACACAGTAAAGAAGGGGGACGTTGTTATGATCCTCGAGGCTATGAAGATGGAGAACGAGATCATGGCTCCCAGAGACGGCAAGGTAACAGGCGTCAGCGTACAGAAGGGTGCCGCAGTCGATGCGGGTGCCACTCTCTACACTCTCGCATAAAACATACCGATTGAGGTAAAGATCGTTATGTTAGACGCAATAAAGGATTTTGTGCTTAGTACGGGTTTTGCACGTTTTGCACAGGAGCCTCTCAAAATAGTAATGATATTGCTTGCGTGCTTTCTTTTGTACCTTGCAATAGTCAAGAAGTTTGAGCCGCTTTTGCTGCTGTCTATTGCGGCAGGAATGCTTCTTACCAATCTTCCCGGAGCAAACATGTTCCATCCTGAGCTTTTTGCTGACGGACATGTGCACTGGGATCTTATCGGTGGAGGTATGACGGCGGACGGACAGACCATCACAGCAGGGGTGCTTGACTACCTGTATCTGGGAGTCAAGCTCAACATCTATCCCTGTCTGATCTTTCTCGGAGTCGGAGCTATGACGGACTTTGGTCCTCTGATAGCAAACCCCAAGAGCCTTATACTCGGAGCGGCAGCCCAGCTTGGTATCTTCGGTACTTATCTCGGTGCGAGAGCTATCGGATTTACTCAGCAGCAGGCAGGTTCGATAGGTATCATAGGCGGAGCTGACGGTCCTACATCTATATTCACGACCTCTCAGCTTGCTCCCGAAATGCTCGCTCCCATAGCTATTGCCGCATATTCGTATATGGCACTCGTTCCTGTTATCCAGCCTCCGATAATGAAGCTGCTGACTACCAAACGTGAGCGTGCCATTGTCATGACACAGCTTCGTCCGGTATCAAAAACGGAGAAGATCGTGTTCCCGATAGTTATCACCATCTTCGTATCTCTCATAGTTCCGGATGCGGCACCTCTGGTAGGTTGTCTCATGCTCGGCAACCTTATGCGTGAGTGCGGAGTTGTTGAGCGGCTTGCAAAGACTGCACAGAATGAGCTTATGAATATCGTTACGATATTCCTCGGTATTACGGTCGGAGCAACAGCAACCGCTGAGTCCTTCCTTAATCTTGAGACTATCAAGATCATGGTGTTGGGTGTTGTCGCGTTCTCTGTTGCTACAGCATGCGGTGTGCTTATCGCAAAACTAATGAACCTGTTTTTGAAGAACAAGATAAATCCTCTTATCGGGAGTGCGGGAGTGTCCGCAGTTCCGATGGCGGCACGTGTGTCGCAGGTAGTCGGACAAAGGGAAAATCCCTCCAACTTCCTGCTTATGCACGCGATGGGACCGAACGTAGCAGGAGTTATAGGATCGGCGGTTGCCGCAGGAATTCTTATCAGTATCCTATCCTGACCCCGGTAAACATATAATGGAGGTTGAACAATGGAAAACAAGAAGCTGTTTATAACAGATACTATACTTCGTGACGCACATCAGTCTCAGGCTGCTACGAGAATGCGTCTTGAAGATATGCTCCCCGCATGCGAGATGCTCGATGAGATGGGCTACTGGTCGCTTGAGTGCTGGGGCGGAGCTACCTTTGATGTTTGTATGAGATTTTTGGGTGAGGATCCGTGGAAACGTCTGGACGAGCTGAAAAAGCACATGCCAAAGACCAAGCTCCAGATGCTTCTTCGCGGTCAGAACATTCTCGGATACAAGCACTACGCAGACGACGTTGTTGAGGCGTTCGTCGGCAAATCCATTGAGCATGGAATAAACGTTATCAGAATATTTGACGCTCTCAATGACACAAGAAATATGGAAGCCGCAATGAAATACACAAAAAAGCACGGCGGTATATGCGAGGCGGCTATCAGCTATACAAAGAGCCCTGTCCACTCTGAGGAGTACTTTGTAGGACTTGCAAAGGAGCTTGTACAGATGGGTGCGGACACTATAGCTATCAAGGATATGGCAAACCTGCTTCTCCCATACGATGCATACAGCCTCGTGAAGAAGCTCAAGGCAGAGATAGATATTCCGATACATCTGCATACACACAATACGACAGGAACAGGTGATATGGTCAACCTCATGGCTGCTCAGGCAGGCGTCGATATAGTTGACTGTGCCCTTTCTCCTCTTGCTAACGGAACCGCACAGCCTGCGACTGAGGCACTTGTAGCTACTCTTATGGGTACGGAGCGTGACACGGGACTGGATCTCGGAGCACTCTCAGAGTGTGCTGCTCATTTCCGCAAGGTCCAGACAAAGATGAAGGAAGAGGGAACACTGGATCCCAAAGTCCTGAATGTCGATACCAATACCCTTCTTTATCAGGTTCCCGGCGGCATGCTTTCCAACCTCATCAGCCAGCTCAAGGGCTTCAAGGCTGAGGACAGATACTACGATGTTCTTGCTGAAGTGCCGAGAGTAAGGGAAGATTTCGGCTTCCCGCCTCTTGTTACACCTACATCTCAGATAGTAGGTAACCAGGCAGTTCTCAATGTACTAATGGGCAAGTACAAGTCCTTTACAAAGGAGTCAAAAGGTCTGCTCCGCGGTGAATACGGCAGACTCCCCGGAACAGTAAATGAAGAGGTAAGAAAGATGGCGATAGGAGATGACGAGGTCATCACTTGCCGTCCTGCTGACCTTCTCGAGCCCGAGCTTGAAAAGTACAGAGAAGAGACTAAGGACATCGCAAAGTGCGAGGAGGATGTGCTCTCTTATGCTCTGTTCCCGCAGGTAGCGGCAAAGTTCTTTGCCGAGAGAGACGGTAAGGTCGAAGCTCCTAAGGCAGAACCCCAAAAAGCAGAAGCGAAGAAACCCGAGACCACAGGCGAGGTCAAGACCATCGTCGTAGAGGATCTTGGAAACTGAATATGATCATGCATAGGGAGAGGTCAAGCGGTCTCTCCCTGACTATATGAAAAGAAGCGGTCGGCTTGTACATAGCGGCAGCTTCTTTTTTGCTATATAGGAGATTTCATATTTTCATCCACCCTGTATCTCTCGCGATAAGGATCAGTCAACATAGGCGTGAGAACGTCAGATGGCAAGTGCCCGCTTCTTTGCTGCATATCAAACATACGGTGATCATATTATATAATTATAAACAATTTCCAAAACTTATTGACACACGAGATAAACTGTGCTAATCTATAAGTGTACTACTTGTAATAGTACACTTATAGAAGGAGGACGCATAATGCTCACAATAGACAAATACAGTCAAACGCCTATATACGAGCAGATAATTGACGGAATAGAAAAAGACATCCTTCTTGGCTTTTTGTGTGAGGGGGAAGCTGTGCCGAGCGTGCGGGAACTTTCGGTTACGCTCGCTATCAATCCTAATACCATACAAAAGGCGTACATTGAGCTTGAACGCAGAGGCATCACGGTGCCTTTGCCCGGACGAGGAAGCTTTGTACGCACGGGAGCCGTGGAAGCGATCAAAAAAGAAGCCAGAAAAAAGCTCGACGCTCTGTATGAATGCTCGAGAGAGCTGTGCCTTGCGGGAGTTGAAGCGGAGGAGCTTATAAAAACTGTAAAGAGAGCATATAACATAGAGGAGGATACTCAATGATAAGTGCAAGTAATGTAACAATGCGTTTTGATGATTTTGAAGCATTAAAGAGTCTTGACTGTAACATCCCAAGTGGATGCATATACGGACTTGTCGGATCGAACGGAGCAGGAAAAAGCACCTTTTTGCGTTTGATCAGCGGAGTATACAAACCCCAGTCCGGAGATATAAAAATCGACGGAGAGTCAGTCTATGAAAACCCTGCCGTAAAGAATAAGATCGTATACATACCGGATGATCTGTACTTTCTGCCTCAGTCAAATATGAACAAGATGGCGGCATTTTACAAGGCGATCTATCCTCAGTTCTCATACGACCGTTTTTACAATCTGACAAATACTTTCAGACTCAATCCACAGGCAAATCTGGGGACCTTCTCCAAAGGAATGAAGCGTCAGGCGGCGACGATACTGGGTCTTTCCACAATGCCGCAATATCTGTTCTTTGACGAGACCTTTGACGGACTTGATCCGGTTATGAGAAATCTGGTCAAGAGCGTTATATATAACGATGTGCTGGAGAGAAACACTACTACCATTATCACCTCGCATTCGCTAAGGGAGCTGGAGGATACATGTGATCAGCTGGCACTCCTGCACAAGGGAGGTATTGTCTTTGAGAGCGATATTCAAAATCTCAAGACATCTCTGTTCAAGGTCCAGCTTGCATTTGACAGACCTTATTCAAAGACGGATTTTGTCGGTATAGATATGCTCAGCTATACGCAAAACGGCTCTGTTGCAAACTTCATAGTCAGAGGCGACAGAGAAGAGGTAAAGGCGAGACTGCAGGTGATGAATCCGATGTTCATAGATATACTTCCGCTTGGACTTGAGGAGGTATTTATATACGAGATGGAGGCACTCGGATATGCCTTCAAGGACGTACTGATGTGAGGAGGTAGAAAAAATGAAGGAACTGTTTAACTTCCGTCTTTATTTAGAAGGACTAAAGAAGATAAAGCTGATCGGCATTGCCGCAGCTATAGTAACGGTATCTCTGTGTGCTATCGTTCCGGTTATTTATATGGCGGATGCACCGTATGTACACGATACTGTGTACAATGTAGAGATCAATCAGTTCGCAATGCCGCTTTGCGTCATTTTGGCATTTGTTCCGTTTTTTATCAAGAGCATGTTCTCGTATCTTGATCAGAGACGCGAGTCCGACTTTTACCATGCTATTCCGTACAAGAGACAGACTGTGTTTACATCATTTTGCCTTGCGGCAATCACATGGATGGTTGCTATCATTTGTGCGGCGGTGCTTGCGAGTGCTGTACTGTGGACGGTGGCTCCTGGTACGAGTTTTGAGATATCCAGCGTTCCGTTGCTGATCGTTTCTGCTGCGACTGCATGTCTTATGCTTATGTCATTTATGGCTGTTGCCATGGCACTGACCGGAACGAGCACATCCAATATATTTATATTTGGGCTGGTTGCGTGCTTTTTCCGCGTTGTATGTCTGCTTTTCACCTACTCACTTGAAAACACCGTGTATATATGGGATGCATCAGAGACTTTGTTGCGTTTTACGGATATCAGCTTTTTCTTCCCTGTTGCATTTTTGGGTGCGACGGTTGAGGTGTTTGAGCCTGTAGACGTCTATACTAACGTACCTATGTATATATACACCGTGGTAATCAGTCTTTTGCTGTTTATACTGGCGGGATGGCTGTATGTTCGCCGCAGAAGTGAGATGGCAGGCAAAAGTGCCCCGTCAAGAAAGCTGCAGCATGTATACCGTATTGCGTTTACAACGCCGTTTGTACTGCTTTTATTTACCTTTATAGCGAATGAGATCTTCGGATCGGGCGGCACAGATATGACATTCTATGTCTTTATGGTGTTTGTCATCTGCATCGTCTATTTCCTCTATGAACTGATAACTACAAAATCCCCAAAAAGCATGCTCAGATCAGCTCCGTATCTTGCGGTACTGCTCGTCATAGGAGTGCTGTTTGCGGCAGGCATAGGAGCGGTGAAGCAGGTCGTCCTTTCAAAGACCCCGTCAGCAGATGAGATCGAGAGCGTTACGATAAGCGAATCCGGACACAGCATGTATTCGGCGGAGCTTGACTATGAGACTTTGCAGACTCAGAATATCCGTATCACTGATAAGGAAGTACTTAGGTACGTTGCGGATGCTTTGAAGTTTTCTGTAGACAGCGTGAACAACGGTACATATTCTACACGCAGACAGTATGTCGCATTAGAGGGCGGCGGTGAGGGATACAGCTATTACACCTTTACTACGGTAAAGATCAAGCTGACAAACGGTCAGACCATAGGAAGAAAGATCAAATTCACCGAAGAGGACTTTACAGGGATGGTGACCGCTGCCAAGGATACGGACGAATATGGGCGGGCTTACCTGAAGATACCGGCACCCGAGCAGATATACAGTATCCACGCAAACGGTATCGACTACGAAGCGATGGAGTCTGTATACGAGACTTTTTATGAAGAATATACAAACGAGCTCTCCAGAGATGAGCAGATAATTCAAAAGAACGGCTCGGATACAACATTTGGCTATAATATCGAGTGCTTTGGCAGAGAAAACTTCAAGAGCTATACATTTACCATGAGAATAAGCCAAAACATGCCAAAGACGCTCAATGCTTATGCGGCTGCCTTGGCAGAATCGGAGGCTGAGCATTGGTCGGATACAGACCAAACACAGTCACTGACGAACCTGCAGGCGGCGAAAAAGCTTTTATCCGAATATATCAAGTGCGGCGGTAAGCTCTTTGATGAAGAGGGAAGCAAAGAAGGCAGCTACGGTAATTTCTCGATGAGTGCGGCTCTGTACTTGCCTGACGGAAAATACGAGGGCACTTTCAGCTGTTATTCCTATCAGGAGGAAGACAAAAACGCCCCCGATCCTGTTGAGGCTGCATCCTTTATACTTGAGGCAATAGACAGCGGCAAGCTGCGAACACGCTATACAGAAGGAGAGTGCATGATAAGCTTCGACGCTTCCTTCTTCAAGGAGAGCTCGGCGTACATCAGAGAGGACGGAGGATATATCAGGGAAGTAGAGAGTACCTCTGCTCGTATGGTATTCTTTACGGACTCACAGACAGCTGATGAGTTTTCAAAATATGTCAACGATATCACGCTCTACGACGATGAGCTCGTATATACGGAAAAATACTATGGTTAAAAACAAAAGCGACATTATAAGCCTAAATACCAATGCAGGCGTGTTTTGTGCAGGAGGAAAACCGCTGAAACTTCCGAAAAAGGAGCGAGAGCTTCTCTTGTATCTTGTGTCACACCCGGACACGGTGCATACAAAAGAAGAACTTGTAAGAGAGGTGTGGGGATATGAGACACTTGGGCAGAGCTCGACTCTGACAGTACATATCAACCGCCTGAGAAAAAAGCTTGAGCCGGCTCCCGATTCTCCAAAGCTCATTGAGACTGTGTGGGGAGTGGGGTATATGATACGCCGCGGAAAAATCTCAATAGAATAAGAGCAAAAGATGCCCCTCGAGAGGACGATCTCGAGGGGCGTTTTAGCAAAATGTTGTTTTGGTTCGTATTTATGTTGGAAAAAGCGACAAAAAAGCAGCAGTCTTTTGAAAAGAATTGAAAAAAATACACAAAAATTGTATTTACAATCGTGTGTTTTTATAGTATAATATAAAACAGAAAATGAGCGGTATAGGGCAGGTGTCCGATACTGCCGAAAGGAGTTATCTATGAAAAAACTGTTTTGCCTGTTGTTGGCAGTGCTCATGCTTGTTCCGTGCATAGTTGCCTGCGGAAAGCCTGCTGCTGTCACTGACGGAAATGAAAGCTCATCTGATTCAGCGACCGACGCTGTTACTGCAGAGGAGAAGCCCGACATCCCCGAGGGTGTCAAATATGACGGAACCGAGTTTGTTACTCTTGTTACCGGAACTCTCAAGTATTCCGACTTTGACATAGAGCAAAATGACGGTTCATACGAGTCTGTCAATCAGGCTATCGAGAGAAGAAATACAGAGATCGCCGAAAAGTACGGCATCACCTTCAACAATATGACGCAGTTTGGCACCTCTTTCGGTGCAGGTCCCGGATTTACAAAGATCCAGACCGACTACAATTCAGGTCTTGCTCAGTATCACCTCTGCATGGTAGGTGTATACGATGCGGCACAGCTGGCTCTCGGTCTTTACATTCAGGACCTCAATGCTACAAAGTACATTGACCTTGAAAAGTCATGGTGGGATCAGAAGGTAAATGAGGATCTCTCCATCAACGATATCGTATTCTATACCACAGGTGATATCAGCTTTGTTGACAACATCTGCACACACATGATAATGTTCAACAAGGATCTGATGAAGTCACTTGAGCTCGAGAGTCCTTATACTCTTATCAAGAACGACCAGTGGCAGTTTGATACCTTCCTTGAGTACATAAAGAAGGGTTCGCGTGAGCTCAACGGTGATGACCAGAGGACCGAGCTTGACCAGTACGGTCTTCTCACCTGGAATGATGTTATCCATCAGTCCTTCTTCTCGTCAAGAAACCGCTTCTGCACGATCAACGACAGCGGTTACATGTCACTTACTGTTTATAATGCAACAACAGTTGACCTCATAAACAAGTATACCGAGCTTTTCTATGACAAGGAAAATACCTTCAACTACTCTTTGAGAGTGAGCGACCAGAGCAAGTGGGACTCCACGAGAAAGGCAATGTTTGATAACGGTCAGGCTCTGTTCTATACCACGCTCTTTACAACAGTACCCAAGCACCGTGACTCTCTTACCGATTTCGGTATCATTCCTTATCCGAAGTTCACAGCTTCTCAGGAGGAATACGGACATTACGTCAGTGCTACACACTCTCAGATGATGTGTATCGAGGCTCTTCATTCTGAGGAGGATACCGATATGATCAGTATGATCACAGAGGATCTGGCATATACATCAAAGAAGTATGTTACACCTGCATACTATGATGATACTCTTATCGGAAAGCACGTTCGTGACGAGGATTCTATAGAGATGCTCGACATCATATTTGCTTCCAGAGTATATGACGTCGGAGTATACTACAAGATAGGTTCGACCCAGACTATCCACGCTAACATGACTGCACTTCTGAACACCGGAGTAAATGACTTTACATCCAGATATCAGGCACTCCAGCCTGCAGCTCAGAAGATGATCGACGATATAAACTCTCAGTTTGATCAGATAAAAGCATCAAGCAAGGAATAATCAAAAACATAATAATGACCCACAAACACCCGAAAACACTATGTGGTTTTCGGGTGTTTCGGTAGGATAACGGTGATAATATGAAAAAATACGCAGTAATACTATTGTCCCTAATACTTGTTGTATGCGTGATATGCTCATGCACCGACAAGCAACCCACAGAGAGCAATGCCGGTGAGCAGACACAGACAGGTACATCCGACTCGTCACAGGACACATCGTCCGGTTCAGGTGCAGATGCCTCGCCCACTCAGAATACCGACCCTCAGTATAAGATCAACTCCTTTTATGATCTCAACAAAAACGAAAACAAAGAGCTCTCACATGCAAATTCCGCGAATGCCGCCCTTGAGCTTGATCGCAGGAGTGTGCAGCGGCTGGATTTTAAACTGTTGAAGACAACTACCGTGTATTATCCCAGACTGAAGCTGATGGCAGACGGAAATTACATACTCTTCTATCAGGAGGGAAATCACGGAGATACAATATACTACATTACTTCCTCGGATCTTGAGAATTGGTCTGCACCTACGGAGCTGTTTGTTCACGAGGAACAGAAGGATATAAAATATGCTACCTGCGATGCTGTAGTTCTTGACAACGGCGAGATACTTGCTGTTTGCTCCTACAGAGAGGGCAGTGACTATGATGAAAAACCGCATCTCAACGGAATAGTGATGAAAAAGAGCTCTGATAACGCAAAAACCTGGTCAGAGCAGAAAAAGATCTATGTAGGTACTACGTGGGAGCCTTATCCTATGCAGCTCTCTACAGGTGAGGTACAGGTATACTTTACCAATACCACATGTTACTATAATACAGCCGTAGCAGATGCATCCACAGGTACAGCTATGGTACGCTCGCTTGACAGAGGAGCGACATGGACCGGAGATTTGTCGGTGCCTTACAGTGCACAGATAGTCTCGCAGACTCCTACGAGGGTCAGTGCGGGACAGCAGTTGTATTCAGACCAGATGCCCGTAGGAATAGAGCTGCTCGGCTCGAAGAAGCTTATGCTTGCTCTCGAGACCAGACTTGACAAAGAGGGTAACTATCGAATATCTCTCTCATACTCACCCGATAACTGGGCAAAGCCCCTTGCAGTAAATGAACAGGGCCCTACAGAAAAACAGTCCAAAGCGTGGACGGGAGCGGCTCCGTATCTGAGGCAGTTTATATCAGGCGAGGTAGTGTGTGCTTATACGAGAAAGGGCCTTCTGTCCTACAGAATGCTTGATTTTGAGGGGAAGAAGTATTCGGGAACGGAGTACCAGCCTTTTGACGGAATATCCGGCTCATACTGGGGAGCTGTTGAACTTATAGGTTCTCATACTCTTGTCGGTATCGGTGAGAGCTTTAACAAGGTTACTATCACCAGAACGGAAAATACCATCGACTACGGAAAGCTCAACCTCAATCACGCTATTGCCGCCGCGAAAATGACCCCCAATCTTGACGGTGCAGCTGACGACTGGAAGACAAATGACGAGGCTCTGTTTATCGGAAGTATGTCACAGGCACAGGCAAGCGTCCGTGCGGCACAAAGCGACAAGGGGATCTGCTTCATGGTAGAGAGACTTGACGATTATCTTGACGAGAAGAACGATACAGTGCTGATATACTTTGCTCAGAAGGGTTCTGACGGATACTACAGAGTGACTGTCGGATGCTCGGGCGTTGTCGGCTTTGACCGTTTCGACGGAAAGAAGTTCGTGTCACTGGACAAGAGCGGTGTTGAGTTTGCAAAGAAGGTAAACGGAACAGTAGGATATGACGAGGATACTGACCACGGATACAGTGTTGAGGTATGCGTATTAAGCTCCGCTCTTTCCGAGAAGATAGACAATATGTGTATATGTCTGAATCTTCAGAACTCAGATAAGGCAAAGAAGTCAGAGCTGGATACTCTCAGCGGTGTTGATATCGCGAAAAAGGATACGTGGATAGACGTTTCGTTCAATTAAATGTGAAAAGCGGGATGTATATTTCCGGAGAAAAAGCAAACCGGGACTTGAATATATCCAACCGATCAAATGAGCGATCCCGCCCGCTTTGATTAATGCCAATACAGGGAAAATTCGACAGATGCGGGTTTTCCCTGTTTTTTTGTATTGGAATTTGCGAAGATCCTTTTCAAATAACCCTCCGGCCTGTCATGTGCAAGTCCAACGAAGGATCTGATGCAAGTGTAAAAAAACACTGCTGCCATCTCCGATAAGATTGTTTGGATGCGATACTCTCTCTTAAATATTGTACTTGCAAATCGTCATAGGATGTGATATTATATAAGGAGATGAAAAACTATTTGTAGTATTGTAAGGAAACAGAAAATGCAGACAGTTTTGTTTTTTTCATACATAGCTTTAATATCCACGGTGGGTACGGTGCTTTGTTTGTATGACAAGCTTTCGGCCAGCAAGAATTTTGGCACTAGGGTGAGTGAGAGAATGCTTTGCCTGTGCTCTGCCGCAGGAGGAGCTTTGTGCATGCTTTTGTGTATGCTATGGATCAGACACAAGACTCAACATACTTTCATTATTGTGCTGACGAGTACGGCGGCACTGTTGTGGACGCTTGTATACACTGTGGCGTTTTTGGCGTTTGTTCTGTAGACATGATCAATTATTATCTTAGCTGAACGCGAATGCGTTCGTAGGAGACCGCAATGAACGATAGTATTAACCGCCCGGTCGCGGCACTCAGACGTTTTTACACTTCATATCTGTATCTTTTTGTGTGTATAGTTGTCTCGGCTGTAGGCGTTGTGTTTAATTTTGAGCTTGCGGCAGCAACGGTCATGATATTGCTGCTGTCAGGACAGCTTTTGGTTTTGCGTGACTGTGCAAGGATGCTGTATCCGATCGCTTTTCTCATTGTTACGTTGATGAATATCATGGGAGAGGATATCAACAGAGCAGCATGGCTGTGCCTTGGTGCCGTTGCTGTGTTCGGTTCGATGATATACAACATAGTCAGACACAAGAAAAAATTCCGCAAAAACAAGGTGTTCCTGCCAATGCTGTTTGTTTCGGTATCAGTGACGGTCGGAGGAGCGTTTTCCATTAGCCGTGAGGAGTATTTTGAGATAGGGAACATTTATTACGTTCTTTTCCTTGGCTTTGGCATGACAGCTCTGTGTGCCCTTTTGTACACACTGTGGGACGGAGAGGATGTGCAGGGACTTCAGTACGAGTTTGTCCGTGCCATGTGCGACTCGGGTATCTTTCTCGGGGCTGTCATGGTGATGTATTATCTGCTTAATCTCAGTGAATTTACAAAGACCCAGCAGATAGTTGAAGTTCTCGCTTACAATCCGTTTCGAAATGTAGCAGTGTCCTATTATTTGCTCACAATGCCTTTTGCCTTTTTCTGTGCAAGAAAAAAACTGAGATACATGATAGGCGGTGTGCTGATCTATTGTGCGTGCCTTCTCTCAGGCTCCAGAATGGGGTTGCTGTTTGGATCTGTTCAGTTTTTGATATGTATGGTGTACTTTATCGCAACCGCAAAGAAGAAAAAATGGCTCTTTGCCTTTGTATTTGCCGCTCTTGTCATAGGAGTGTTTGTGATGAAGGATGAGATCTTGTATTTTTATCTTGGCAGAACCGAGTTTGGCGACGGCTTTATCAACCTTGGCGAGTCAAGAATAGAGCTGATGCGTCGTTCGGTATCCGACTTTTTCTCAGCTCCGGTGTTTGGAAGGGGTTTGGGATATACAGGAAACGAGGATTGCTATCAGCCGGGACTGTTTGAGATGAACTGGTATCACAATTTCATCAGTCAGATAGTAGGCAGTCTCGGTATTGTCGGAATTGTTGCTTACATGTATCAGTTCTACTACCGCCTCGACCTATTGCTCAAACGAACCACATCCTTTGGATGGTTGATATGCCTGATGTATATAGGAGTTTTGCTGTCGGGTGTGACCGATACCGGAATATTTACACCTTTTCCGACTGTATTTTTGCTCAACTGTGCATTCATGATCTCTGCTTTATCTAAGGCAAAAAGGGATGAGCAGATATCACAGTCACGTTCTTCTCTGATATAGCATAACAAAAAACGCCCTTGCGGATATACGTTCCGTGCGGGCGTTTTTGTGTAAAACTGTATTTGACAGTCAGAGTGCATCTAACAATACCGAGCAAACCTTCATACAGAAAACACCGCAATAATTGTCCATCCTTTTTGTTTATTTGACTTGTACTGTGAGCTTTGTGTATGATATACTTATATTGCAGTATTATAGCAACTGCAAAAAGCACAAAACAGAAAAAACTGTACGAGGTATACATAATATGGATATCAAGAAAATACTTAGTGAGATGACACTTGAGGAGAAGTGTGCGTTTGCATCCGGACATGATGCGTGGCATACCCCCGGGGCAGAGCGGGTAGGCGTTGAGCCTGTCATGATGTGTGACGGTCCTTCCGGACTCCGCAAGAGAGCAAAGATAAACGGCAGCAGTGAGTACAACACCACCGTGCTTGCGACCTGCTTTCCTTCGGCTTCTACACAGGCGTGTTCGTGGAACCGTGACCTTATCTACAAGGTAGGAAAAACGATCGCTACCGAGTGCAAGAGCGAGCAGGTGGGCGTTCTTCTCGGACCCGGTCTGAATATAAAACGCTCCCCGTTGTGCGGACGTAATTTCGAGTATTATTCGGAGGATCCGTATCTGGCGGGAACGCTCGCGTCGAGCTTTATACGCGGAGTGCAGAGCGAGGGTGTAGCTGCCTGTGCCAAGCACTTTGCAGTGAACAATCAGGAGACTCGTCGCCATTCCTCGAGTGCCAATGTCGATATGCGTACATTGCGTGAAATATATCTGAGGGCGTTTGAGATAGTAGTAAAAGAGTCCGCTCCCAAAACCATCATGCATTCATACAATAGAATAAACGGCAAGCAGGCATCACAGAGCAAGTGGCTGCTTACCGATATCCTTCGTGATGAATGGGGATTTGAAGGTTTCGTGATGAGTGACTGGAACGCTATGCGTGACAGGGTGCTTTCTCTCGAATCAGGAAGCGATCTCGAGATGCCCGGTCAGGGAGCTTACGGTCAGAGAGACCGCGAGATCTACAATGCTGTTATGTCAGGTGAGCTTGACGAGGCGGTACTTGACAAGGCTGTATTGAGGATACTCAAGGTCATGAGTGAGCTTTGTGTCGAGCAGGATCCCGCACCCTCCGACCTTGAAGCAAACCACCTTATCGCATCGAGTCTGTGCGATGAGTGCATGGTACTGCTCAAGAACAACAACAGTGTCCTTCCCTTCGACAAAAAACAGCCTCTCGCTGTCATTGGTGAGTTTGCACTGAAGCCCAGATACCAGGGCGGCGGTTCGAGCCATGTCGAACCGTACAAGATAGATAATCTTCTTGAGCACATACATGAGTGCAACGGTCAGGAGAATACCGTATATGCACAGGGCTACTCTTTGAGTGAAGAAGCACCGAACGACGCTCTTATTGCTGAGGCTGTAGAGGCGGCAAAGAAATGCGGACGTGCACTTATCTTTGCAGGTATGCCTGAGTATTACGAGACGGAGGGCAGAGACAGAGTGCACATGCGTATGCCTCAGTCTCACAATGAACTTATCCGTGCGGTATGCGAGGCACAGCCGAACACCGCAGTTGTGCTTCTGGTAGGTTCTCCTGTAGAGATGCCGTGGCTAGACTCGGCTCAGGCACTGCTGTGTGCTTATCTCGGCGGTCAGGCACTCGGTGGAGCGATCACGAGAGTTGTGTTCGGTGATGTCAACCCTTCAGGAAAGCTTGCAGAGACCTTCCCGAAGAGACTTGAGGACACTCCGTGCTTTTTGGATTTCCCGGGCGAATACAATGAGTGTAATTACTCTGAGGGTATATTCGTCGGATATAGATGGTATGACAAGAGAAAGATCGATGTCAACTTCCCATTCGGATACGGTATTTCATATACCACATACAGCTATGAGGATATTTCCGTTGACGGCGATAAGGTAAAAGTTACCGTGAAGAACACGGGAGCGTTCACCGGTAAGGAGACCGTACAGCTGTATGTAGGTTACACTTCTCCGAGTGAGGTTAAACGCCCTGTGCGTGAGCTGCGTGCTTTTGAGAAGATCGAGCTTGCCCCCGGAGAGGCAAAGACCGTAGAGTTTGAGATGGACGAGCGTTGGTTTGCTTTCTTCAATGTAGAAAACAACAAGTGGAATACCACCGCGGGTGAATACACGGTGTATGTAGGGCCTGATTGCATGCACACGCCCCTCACTGTAAAGATACACCGCGACGCTGTAAACGAGCCTCAGCTGATGATCGATATGACTACCACGTTTGGCGATATTGCCACACGCCCCTGTTTTGAGTCGGTAAGAGCCTTCTTCTTTGACTCCATGTTCCCGTCCAAGGAATTTGCCGATGAGGTTGAGAAGAACGGCCATACTATGAAAAACAAGCATATCTACGCATCCCGCTATCTTGTGCCGAGAATGTTCGTGGATAGACGAAACTGGCCAGAGTCGAAAATATTTGAGATAATGGATGCTGCCAATGCGATCCTCAGAGGAGAAGCAACCGCAAACAAGGTGGAGCTTGATGCAAGCTCCAATGAGCAGGGACCGAGCTACACATTCTGACGCTCACGGGGATACCTTTTTGCAAGGTATCCCCGTACTTTTAGCGTAGTAGTTGTGTATAGGGATGTGTGCTTTGCCATGACTGCGGGCGATATCTTTGGAGAAGATTACAGAAAACAGCAAAAAAATGTGACGTTGCGGTGTTGTTTTTTTCGCTTGGTCGATTGACAATAGAGCATCTGTGTGATATAATAAACAAAAATATTCGTTGTATGGAGGATATAGATCATGAAACGTATTACAACTCTACAGACAAAGAACCTTTGTGCAAGTGCAAAGAACGGCGGTTGCGGTGAGTGCCAGACCTCTTGCCAGTCCGCATGCAAGACAAGCTGCGGTATAGCTAACCAGCAGTGCGAGAGCACAAAGAAGGAAAGCAAGTAATAATTATATTGTTTTCGCATATATGCCGCCGAACTCGGCGGCATTTTTTGCGGGATATGGAGACATAGGATGATACATACATATAAGCTCGGAGGACTCAATATAGTTCTCGATGTATTCTCGGGATCGGTGCATGTAGTAGATGATGTTGCGTATGACGTGATAGAAATGTACGAGCAAAGATCGAAAGAAGAAATAAAGGCACAAATGCTCAAGAAATATGCAGATGAAATTACCTCGGAGGATATTGATGACCTTTTCTCAGATATAGAAGAGCTGAAAGCCCAGGGGAAGCTATTTGCACCCGACACATTCGCTCCTATGGCGGATACATTAAAGCAAAAGACCTCCGGTGTTGTCAAAGCTCTGTGCCTTCACGTGGCACACACATGCAATCTTAACTGCTCATACTGCTTTGCTTCTCAGGGAAAATACAGCGGTGAGAGAGCTATCATGTCGCTTGATGTCGGGAAGCGTGCGTTAGACTTTCTTATAGAAAACTCAGAGGGCAGGCGGAATTTGGAGGTAGACTTCTTTGGCGGGGAGCCGCTGATGAACTGGGATATGATAAAGGAGCTTGTGCTTTACGCACGCCAAAGAGAAAAAGAAACCGCAAAGAATTTCCGCTTTACACTTACTACCAACGGCATGCTTGTAGATGATGATGTGATCGAGTTTTCCAACCGTGAGATGAGCAATGTTGTTCTTTCTCTTGACGGAAGACGTGAGGTCCATGACCGTTTCCGTGTTGACTACGCGGGGCAGGGCAGCTGGGAGAAGATAGTTCCAAAGTTCCAGCGGTTTGTAGAGGCACGCGGAGCAAAAAACTATTACATGCGTGGCACCTTTACTCATGCAAATCCCGACTTTTTAGAGGATATCAAGACTATGCTTGATCTTGGATTTACCGAGCTTAGCATGGAGCCTGTGGTATGCTCTCCGGATGATCCGTCGGCACTTACGGCAGAGGACAGAGCCATTGTTATAGAACAGTACAAGCAGCTCGCCGAGCTTATGCGTCAGAGAAGACGCGAGGGCAGGCCGTTTACATTTTATCACTACATGATAGATCTCAAGGGAGGTCCGTGTATATACAAGAGAGTCTCGGGATGCGGCTCAGGTACAGAGTATATGGCTGTTACTCCGTGGGGAGATCTCTATCCGTGCCATCAGTTCGTCGGAGATGAAAAGTACAAGCTCGGAAACATTTGGGACGGAGTTACGAACCGTTCGGTACAGGATGACTTTATGGCTTGCAATGTTTATACTCGGCCGGAGTGTGCCGACTGCTGGGCGAAGCTCTATTGCTCAGGCGGATGTGCGGCGAATGCCTACCATGCGACAGGCTCTGTCAGAGGAGTATACAAGGAGGGCTGTGAGCTGTTTCGGGCACGCATGGAATGTGCAATAATGCTGGAAGCTGCAAAAACACTCGAACAATAATACAGCGGTTACGGGGGAAGTATGAAAACACCCATCTGTGATTTTGTACAAAAATATGTAAGAGGAGATACCGTCAGAGCACACATGCCCGGACACAAGGGAAAAGGGCATCTCGGATGTGAGTGCTATGATATTACGGAGATACACGGTGCGGATGTTCTGTATCACTCAGAGGGTATTATCAGAGAAAGCGAGAACAATGCATCGAGGCTGTTTAGCACCGCACGCACGCTCTATTCCTGCGAGGGATCGTCTCTTTCTATACGAGCAATGCTGTATCTTTGCCTTGTATATGCTCAGAGCATGGGAAAGAGCACATTGGTTTTGGCACAGAGAAACGCACACAAGGCATTTTTGTGCGGTACGGCTGTGCTTGGGATGGATGTAGAGTGGATGTACGGAGAGGACGGCGGCTCGGGCATTGTCAGCTGCAGTATTACTGCTGACTCTGTGGCAAGGCACATAGACAGCCTCGATACTGCTCCGTGTGCTGTGTATATTACCAGTCCCGATTATCTTGGCAATATTGCGGATGTTGAGGGTATAGCAAGGGTATGCAGAGACAGAGGAGTGTTGCTCCTTGTTGATAACGCACACGGTGCTTATCTGAATTTTTTACCGATGAAGCGTCACCCGATATCGCTCGGTGCGGATATATGCTGTGACTCTGCACACAAGACTTTGCCGGTTCTGACAGGCGGAGGGTATCTTCATATTTCCCGCGATGCTCCCGAAATTGTAAAAAGATCCGCCGACTCTGCAATGGAGTTGTTTTCATCTACGAGTCCTTCCTATCTGATACTACAGTCGCTTGACATGGCAAACGCATATATAGCAGACGGTTACCCACAGCGTTTGGCTGAATGCATGACAAGAACAGAGCTTCTCAGACGGAGACTTTGCCGTTGCGGCTATGAGCTTGTGGGTGATGAAATGCTGAAACTTACTATCAAAGCGAGCTCGTATGGATACACAGGCTATCAGCTGTCGCAATTTCTGCGAGACGGAGGCGTGGAGTGTGAGTTTGCAGATCCGGACTATACCGTGCTTATGATCTCGGTTGATAATACTTCGGATGAGCTTGATCGCATAGGCAGTGTACTTTGCTCTCTTCCGAGAAAACAAAAGCTCACCCAATCACCTCCACCTATGCCTCGCGGCAGGAGGGTAATGTCCCCCAGAACTGCGATGTTCTCTGCCTGGCGAGAAGTAGCCGTGTGTGATGCCGTCGGCAGAGTTCTTGCACAGCCGAGTGTGAGCTGTCCACCGGCTATTCCCGTGCTTGTGTGCGGTGAGATGATCGACGAGAATGCGGTGAGAGCGTTTGAGTATTACGGAATAGAACGGTGCCGTGTCGTCGAGAATGTCCCTGATTAAAGATTAAAAAAATCATATAATAAACATACAACGGAGATGTTGACAAATCAACATCTCCGTTGTATAATATATATCATAAAACAGAACAAAGACCAAGGAGCAATTTGATGGTAAGCAGATTTGAGAGATTTTCTCACGCTATTTCGGAGATAAACAAGTGCTGGCATAAGATAGCCTCTGATGAAATGGCAAAATACGGTCTGAAGGGGCCGTATGCAATATACCTCACAGCAATGCTGCGTTATCCGGAGGGAATAACATCGGCGAAGCTCGGCGAGGTATGCGTCAGAGACAAGTCGGATGTTTCGCGTGCTGTATCCGAGATGGAAGCAAAGGGAATAGTATACCGACTGGGAAACGGAACGAAAACATACAGAGCACAGCTGACATTGACCGATGCGGGCAGAGCGGCGGCAGAGCACATAGAGCAGAGAGCCATGCTTGCCGTAGAGTCGGGAGGCAAGGGACTGGGAGAAGAACGCAGAGAGGTGTTGTATGAGGCACTGGATCTGATAGTGGAAAATCTCAGAACCGTGTGTGAGCAGGGTCTCGGAGACAGAGAACAATAACTCACAAAGAGAGAAGAAATAAAAAAGCTGATCAGAAATTCGCGGAGTTATTTGCTCTTTGCAAGAAGATCAATGTTGGAGTTTAGTGACAAAACAGAATAGAGAATGCTCGCTGAGGAGGTCCGGTGACACAAACGTCCTCAGCGAGCTGCTTTATATTATACTTTTCGTCTGATCATTGCATACAGTGCATCGGGATGATTATCCCTTCGCTGTATCATTTAGAAAAACGGTTACGGTATGCGGAATATCTTCGATGGTATACTGTCTGCTTTTACAGGTATTGTCTGATATCCTCGGTGAGCTTTTGCTCAAGATTGATCAGACGTTTTGTGATATCCTTTGATACCTCGTCAGCCGCCTTGTACTGATTGAGATAACGGTTGAGTGTTTTCACTCCCATGTTACATCCGTCTGTCATGAGGTCTGCAATAGTAGAGTCTGAGTAGTCCATTCCGAGCTTCATGTTTGTTTTCATAGCACTCATGCCTTTGGCAATAACATTCGGGTCTTTGCCCTCGTCATGGTAGTCGCTGAGCAGTCCCTCGATCTCGCCTCTGAGCTTTTCGTGTTCCTCCTTGCAGTCAGAGAGAAGTTTTTTCATTCTTTGATCCTTTACATGGTCAATAACGTCGTCGATAGACGATACGCCCATTTTTACTCCTGAGTCACATTCACGCAGCAGTTTTACTGTGTCCTGTTCTATCATTTGTTATCATCTCCTTGTACTTTTTACTTAGTGTTTACAAAAAAACAGAATATTATACCTTGATTGCATTAGATGAAAGTGCTAAAATAAGCATAATATATGACGGAGGATAAGATGATGAAGGCAAACGCAATAGTATATACCTCAAACACCGGTATTACCGAGAGCTACGCAAGGATGCTTGCCCAAAGGACCGGACTGCCTGTGTACAGCATAGAGGACGCAAAGGAAAAAATATCCAAGGGAGAAAGCGTGATATATCTCGGATGGCTCATGGCAGGTATGATAGTCTCGTATAAGAAAGCGAAAAAGCTCTGTGACATTGCTTGTGTGTGCGGAGTCGGGCTCGGTGATACGGGTGCTCAGGATGAAAGCGTGAGAAAGGCAAACCGTATACCCGCCCAAATACCGGTATTTACCCTTCAGGGCGGAATGGAATATGACAAGCTGACAGGAATCTACAAGTCGATGATAGACGTGCTGATTTGGGTGATGAAACACAAAAAGAACAAAACCGATGATGAACAGCGGATGCTGTCGCTTCTTGTTTCGGGCGGCAATTATGTGAGTGAGAAGAATATCGGACAGGTACTGTCGTGGTGGGAAAGTATGGATAACGGTGAGAATGATGCAACAGATAGATAAGCAGCAAAATGACAGGGGACTTGGAGATATACATGAGCTGTTTTCCGAGGAGATGCTGGAGCAGATGCGTGAGCGTACTCAGGAATTTACAAAGCTCATGACCTATTACAGATGTGCAATGATGGAGGTAGAGACAAAGTTTAATGTGCTCAGTGAGGAGTTTTCTCTGCGTCACGACCGAAATCCCATCAGCAGTGTAAAATGCCGTCTGAAATCCCCTCTTGGAATTAAGCGTAAGCTTGAAAAGTACGGATGCCCCTATACCCTACGTGCGATCAGAGACACCGTGCATGATGTGGCAGGGGTTCGGGTGTGCTGTTCCTTTTTGGATGATGTGTATATGCTCGCAGATGCATTTCTCGGGCAGGACGATGTTACTTTGATTACAAAAAAAGACTACATAAAGCATCCGAAGGAAAACGGCTACCGCTCTTTGCATTTGATAGTAGGAATACCGATATTTCTTGCGAGTGAAAAGCACGTAATGCACGTTGAGATTCAGCTGCGAACGATCGCAATGGACTTTTGGGCAAGCCTGGAGCACCAGCTCAGGTATAAAAAGGACAGGGATTTTACACCCGAAATGGCGGATCAGCTGTATAACTGTGCTTCTATGAGTGCAGATCTTGATATGAGAATGGACAAGCTCCGTGAGCAGATAGGCGACTGACGGAGTATGATGGCGGGAGAGTTGTGTATACTGCACACTCTCCCCTTTTTTTCGCTGCTGTTTGTGACCGAGGATGGATATAGGTGAGCATGGGTGAGGGCAATGCCCGCTTTGAGCAGGAAAAACTATTGACAAATTCGGCATGTTGTGGTAAAATGGCTCGAATTAGCGAAGGCTAACCGGAGTATGTATATTATTATGTGCGATCCGATTAGCAGAGTCTGACAAAGCATGGAGGATAGTTCTGTATGATGATAAATAAACGGCTTATCTCAACAGTCAGGGAAAGCAAAAAATACATTGCCCTGAACGTAGTGTTTCAATGGGTATCGTTACTGATGAACATACTGATGATGGGATGTATAGCGTTGCTCCTTGAGCGTTTATACAAAGGAGGAGCCGATGCACGTTATCTTGCGGTGAGTGCCGTATCTGTGGCGGCGGCTGTTTGTGTACGTTTTGCATGTTCTGTTATATCGAGCAGAATGAGCTATATGTCAAGCAAGGCTGTCAAACGCACCCTGCGTGAGATGATATACAAAAAACTCCTGCGTCTCGGAGCTTCATACAAGGAACAGGCAAACACCTCTGAGGTGGTACAGGTATCTGTCGAGGGTGTCGAGCAGCTGGAGACGTATTTCGGTTCGTATCTTCCGCAGTTTTTCTATGCTATGCTGGCTCCGATAACGCTGTTTTGTGTTATTTGTTCTGTGGATGCGGTGTGTGCGGCAGTACTGCTCGTGTGCGTGCCTCTGATACCGTGTGCTATAGTTGCGGTCCAGAGATGGGCGAAAAAACTCTTAGCTAAATACTGGGGACAGTATACCGCTCTCGGTGACAACTTCCTCGAAAATCTGCAGGGACTTACAACGCTCAAGATCTACCGTGCAGATGACTTCAAGCAGGAGCAAATGAACAGAGAAGCTGAAAACTTCCGCCGTATTACAATGAAGGTGCTTACCATGCAGTTGAACTCCATTACCATAATGGACCTCATTGCATACGGAGGTGCAGGGATAGGTGTCATACTGTCTGCACTCAGTTACTCATCAGGCAAGATAACTTTGGCAGGATGCCTGTTTATTATACTTTTGTCTGCTGATTTCTTTATTCCTATGCGAATGCTGGGGTCGTTTTTCCATGTTGCAATGAACGGTATGGCGGCAAGCGACAAGATATTCCGACTGCTGGATCTTCCCGAACCGGAGCAAAAGACTGCGGTTGTCGGTGAGGATGTAAGTATAGAGATATCCGAGCTTGATTTTTCCTATAACCCGGATCGGCAGATACTTAAAGGTATTAGTCTGACGTTTCCGTCAGGGAGCTTTTGCTCTGTGGTAGGAGAGTCAGGCTGCGGAAAGTCAACTATAGCCGCTATTATCAGAGGTGTCAACAAGGGATACGGCGGGTCTGTGAGGATAGGCGGGCTTGAGCTGAGTGACATCTCGGAGGCCAGCCTGATGGAAAAGATTACATATATAGGTCATCAGAGCTATATATTCAAAGGAAGTGTCAGAGACAATCTTCTTATGGGAGATCATGAGGCTGACGACCGAGAGCTTTGGGCGGTACTTGAGAAGGTGAAGCTCGCAGAGTTTCTAAAGAGCGAACGCGGCCTTGACACTCTTCTGAGCGAGAGGGGAACCAATATCTCGGGAGGACAATGCCAGCGTCTGGCATTAGCGAGGGCACTGTTACATGATTCGCCGGTGTATATATTTGACGAGGCTACCTCAAATATTGACGTTGAGAGCGAGGAGGACATTATGGCACAGATACATGCCATAGCAAAGGAAAAGACAGTCATTCTCATCTCTCACCGCCTTGCTAATGTGACAAGATCCGATGTTATATATGTTATGGACGGCGGAGCTATCGTTGAGCAGGGTACGCACACCCAGCTTCTTGACAAAGACGGCATATACGCTGAGCTTTGGAACACACAGCAGAGACTTGAGAATTTTGAGAAAAGGGGGTATATGGCATGAGGAGCAGGAGCGGTCTTAGCATAATGATGCGTCTGTCAGGATTAATTCGGCCTTTGGCGGGATATATGGTGCTGGCAGTGCTCATGGGACTTGTCGGAAATTTGTGTGCATCGTTCATTACCGTTTTTGGCGGTTATGCCGCATTGTCTGTGCTCGGTGCTGATATTCCCATGTCTCTTACCTTTATTTTTGTTTCGGTCGTGGTGTTTGCTCTTGTACGCGGTTTTCTCAGATACGCTGAACAATCCTGCAATCACTTTATCGCTTTTAAGTTGCTTGCTCTTATCAGAGACAGGGTGTTCAGAGCACTTCGCAGGCTTTGCCCTGCAAAGCTCGAAGGAAAGGACAAGGGAGATCTGATTTCTGTTATCACATCCGACATTGAGCTTCTTGAGGTGTTCTACGCACATACTATATCTCCGATACTGATAGCTATACTGTTTTGTGCAGTTATGTGCGTGTTTGTTTTTCAATACAGCATAGTACTTTCGCTGATAGCACTTGCCGCCTATGTCACGGTAGGACTCGTCATACCTGTCCTAACATCACGCCTGTGCGGTGATGAAGGACTGAAATTCAGAACAAAGTCTGGAGAGCTGTCAGCCTATGTTCTTGACAGCCTCAGAGGTCTGTCTGAGACATTGCAGTTCAACTGTCAGCAGAGCAGATTGTCTTCAATGCAGAACATGACAGATGAGCTGTCCGACAGAGAGGCAAAACTCAAGCGTGTTGCAGGCAAAAATACCGCAGTTACAAATACAGTGATATGGTTTTTTGATGTTCTGATGCTTTTTGTATCGGCGACTCTGTATACCAAAGGGCAGATAGGAATAGACGGCGTGATAATTTCGACGGTAGCACTCATGAGCTCATTTGGTCCGTGCGTTGCGTTGGCGGCACTCGGCAGCACACTGCAAAATACCTTTGCGGCAGGCAACCGCGTTCTTGATATTCTTGACGAGTCTCCCGAGGTCGAGGAGATAACGGAAGGAAAAAATGTCAGCTTTGAAGGGGCGTCGGCACGCAACGTACATTTTGCATACGGAGATCAGAAGATCCTTGACGGTGTTTCGATGAATATAGAACGCGGCGAGATCATAGGTATCAAGGGAAGAAGCGGAAGCGGAAAATCCACATTGCTGAAGCTCTTTATGCGTTTCTGGCAGACAAAAGAAGGCAGTATAGAGATCTCCGATACGAATGTAAACAGTATTAATACTGATAATTTGCGTGATATGGAGAGCTTTGTGACCCAAAGCACGCATCTGTTCCACGACAGTATAAAAAACAACCTGAAGATCGCCCGTCTTGATGCTACGGATGAGCAGCTTTATCAAGCATGCAAAAAGGCCGCTGTACATGATTTCATTATGTCACTTCCGAACGGCTATGACACAGAGGTAGCGGAGCTTGGGGATTCACTGTCGGGAGGAGAGAGACAGCGAATAGGACTTGCGAGGGCATTTTTGCACGATTCTCCGCTGATGATGCTCGATGAGCCGACAAGCAACCTTGACAGCCTCAGCGAGGCAGTTATACTGCGTGCAATCATAGACGAGTGCGAGAACAAGACAGTCATGCTCGTCTCACACCGTGAGTCTACAATGAGGATAACAGACAGAGTATACTCTGTAGAGCATGGACGTATAAGCTAATAAAACAACAAAAACGCTGCTTGAGAGAAAGATCCAAGCAGCGTTTTTTTAATATTCGGAAAAGGCGGCTGTTATACCCGCTGGTTTTGCATATTTATCTTCATTTCGCGAGTCAAAGGATACTCTGTCACATCGTCCGAGTCCAGATCTTCATCAGTCATACTTACGGCACTTACACAGCTGTTTTCGTAGGTTGTGTAATAGTACATGAGCTTTTGCGGGTCACAGCAACATGTGTAAGCTGTCCGTTCGAGCTTTCCGTTAGCGAGTCTGACTGTGCCCTCCACCTGTGCGACACTGCCAAGGATGTGAAAAAACTGCCTGACGCTCCCGATTTCGTCGTTTGGAGTATGGGCATTGAGCTTTGTGAATGACGCACGGACAAAGCGTGAGACGCTTGATACATCTCCCGGCATACCAATAGCCCCCATTCCGTTTGAGTAAGAGTCCAGAGCCAGTACATCCGAAAAACGGCTGTGCGGAGGATAGGGTGTCAGAGACAGATAGTTTGTGAGGTTTTGCATCTGATAGTCAAAAGGAGGTGAGTTTGTCAGTACTCCTGCCTTGTTTTCGTAGATCCTAAGACCGCTCTCCAAAGGCTCGAGTACCACGCACTGTTGGGAGTCGCACAGCATCCAGTGCATTGGGGTCGCTTGGAGCTTTAGTGAAAATGATTGTGATGTGATGTTTGCTCTCTTGAGTATTTCCAGAGCGTCGGACACCGTGCCGCATCTACCGAGAATGAACGGCAACAGCTCGTATGATGCCAGATTGAGCATGCCGCATTTTCCCTTGTTGTAGCTTGCAAAATGGGGGAAATTCAGCCCTGCCATCCACACACCGCACTCATTTACTGCATCATAGTATAGAGGATATCCGTTGCTGATACATCCGATCCCCATGAGTGCATAGTGACTTGCCATGGACTCTGAATGAAGAAATGACAGCGGGTGCTTTCTCGCTGTGATCATAACCCGCTCGTCCAGAGAGTATTCAAGGTCCAATGTCCTGCCGTAGTAGTTTCCTTTTGCTTTGTAGCTTACAGCTGTGCACATATATACCTCCGTGTTCTTTTTTCTCAGTATTTGCAAGACAACATACCTATATGCAAAAAACAAAACACCCCAAAGCTCAAAAAAGCTTTGGGGTGAAGATCATATATCTGCATCCTTGATATATTCAGCACCGTGAGCGGCAATAAATTCCTTTCTTGCGGCAAGATTGTCCCCGAGCAAGGTGTCAAAGATTATTTCCGTTTCGCGTGCATCCGCCTCCGTGACAGCGATAAGTCTGCGTGTGGCGGGATTCATCGTAGTTTCCCACATCATCTCCGGTTGGTTCTCGCCCAGCCCCTTGGAACGTTGCAGGGTGTATTTTGTTCCTTCCAGCTTTGCTAAGATCTCAGCTTTTTCCTGTTCGTTGTAGGCAAAATAGGTCTTGTCCTTTGCTGTGATCTCGAAAAGCGGCGATTCAGCTATGAATATCTTTCCTTCTTTGATGAGAGTGGGCAGAAGCCTATAGAATATAGTCAGCAGAAGCGTGCGTATTTGGAACCCATCCTCGTCTGCATCGGTACAGATAATGATCTTTGACCATCTCAGAGAGGATAGATCAAACTGCGAGATGTCTTTTTGCTTGGACTTGATCTCGACACCGCAACCGATAACTCGAAGAAGATCGACGATTATATCACTTTTGAAGATCTTGTCGTAGGAGGATTTGAGGCAGTTGAGTGTTTTTCCCCTGACAGGGATAATAGCCTGAAATTCCGCATCACGTCCGAGCTTACAGCTGGACATAGCACTGTCACCCTCAACGATATATATCTCACGCCTCTCAGGGTCCTTTGAACGGCAGGGGACAAACTTTTCTACTCGGTTCGCTACGTCCATCGTTTTTGATAGCTTCTTTTTGATGTCGATGCGGCTCTTTTCTGCTTCCTCTCGGCTGTGCTTGTTTACGAGTACCTGTTTTGCTATGATGTCTGCCTGAGTAGGATTTTCGGCAAAGTACACCTCTAGCTGACGGGAGAGAAATTCGGTCATAGCCTTCTGAATGAAGGTGTTGTTTATTGCCTTTTTGGTTTGGTTTTCGTAGGAGGTCTGAGTTGAAAAGCTGTTGGAAATGAGAAGCAAACTCTCCTCTATATCGGAGAAGCTGATCTTGCTCTCATTTTTGTTGTATTTTCCGCCGGCTTTGAGCATTTTGTCGATGCCGTTGACAAACGCCGCTTTTACAGCCTTGTCCGGTGCACCGCCGTACTCGAGGTGGCTGGCGTTATGATAATATTCGAGTCTGGCACAGGTGTTTGTAATGCAAAAGGCAAAATCAGCTTTTACCTTATAGTCTGCTTTGTCCTCGCGGTCGCGTCCCTGGGCGTTCATTGTCCATAGTACGGGTTCGGTCATAGCAGTATCGCCTGCTATCTCTTTTACATAATCGGTAATGCCGTTTTCGTAGTAAAAGTGCTGCTCCGAGAATGATCCGTCCTCTTGCTCTGTCAGAAGAATGAACTCCAGACCCGTGACAACCGACTGACGTTGAAGTACATCGACAAAAAACTCATGAGGTATTGCAATGTCGGTAAATACTTCAAGGTCCGGCTTCCAGCGGATAACTGTGCCTGTGCGTTTTTCCTTCTTTTCAAGCTCACGTTCGGTCAGCTCGGTCACAGGCTCGCCTTTTTTGAAGGATATCTCGCGAACTGTTTTTCCGTCGTAGCTTTTGACGTGCATATATTCCGAGGCATACTGTGTAGAGCAAGCTCCCAGACCGTTTAGTCCGAGCGAATATTCGTAGTTTGCTCCCTCGTCATTGTTGTTATACTTTCCACCTGCATACATCTCGCAGTATACCAGATACCAGTTGTATGCCTGCTCCTTTTCATTCCATCCGAGCGGAACGCCGCGTCCGCGGTCGTCTACCTCGAGAGAGTGATCACGCCATACGGTGACTTTGATTTGTTTTCCGTAGCCTTCGCGTCCCTCGTCTACCGAGTTTGACAGGATCTCAAAGAAAGAATGCTCGCATCCTTCCAGTCCGTCAGAGCCAAAGATGACCGCAGGTCTCTTTCTTACTCTGTCGGCACCCTTGAGCGATGTTATGGAGGAGTCGTTGTTTTCGTTTTGCTTTGCTTTCGTAGCCGCCATTTTTTGCGTCTCCTGTAATTTTTTCATTCAATATAGTATTATACCATGTTTTGCTCTTTTTGTCAAACGTAATACATATCAAAAACCATCAAAGCAGAAAATACATCCAAGACAAGATCTGCCCCTGCTTGACTTTCTACGGAATATCGAGTACAATAAAAACGATAAAACAGCAAGCGGTTGCTGCTTGCGGTATGCACTAACGGAGCTTAGTAGATCAAATGGATATATTATATGATATTATTACCAACAAATTTCTGATAACCGGCATTTCGTCATGGATCATAGCACAGTTTCTCAAGCTCATCATCCACGCCGTAGTATACAAAAAGCTGGATATTCACCGCTTGTTCGGTGACGGCGGAATGCCAAGCGGACACAGTGCTACGGTATGCTCGGTAGCTACTATGGCAGGTCTGTGTTACGGCCTTGGCTCGTTTGAGTTTGCACTCAGTGCCATACTGGCGATCATAGTGTGCCACGATGCAAAGGGTGTGCGTCTTGAAACAGGCAAGCAGGCAGTACTGCTCAATGAGATCGTCGAGACTGTAAATATCCTGACAAAAAAAGAACTCCCTGAGGTAAAGCTCAAAGAGTTTGTCGGCCATACACCTATACAGGTCGGAGCGGGGATCTTCATCGGTATAGCCAATGCTGCCCTGATGTATCTTTTGGTATGGTAGGATGATAATATGAAAAAAACAGCATCGGTGTGGGAGATATTTTTTACCTTTATAAAAATTGGTCTGTTCACCTTCGGCGGAGGGTATGCTATGGTAGCTCTGCTCGAGGGAGAGACCGTTTCGAAAAAAGGATGGATCTCTCGTGATGAGTTTCTCGATATGACTGCGATAGCTGAGTCGACACCCGGACCTATTGCAATCAACATGGCGACATACATGGGCTACAAACTGCTCGGCATCGGAGGATCAGCTGTTGCTACGGTTGCTGTATGTATTCCTTCTTTTGTCATTATATATGTTATATCGCTTTTTCTTGAGGCTACTCTGAGTTTTGATATAGTACACAACGCCTTTCGCGGTATCGGAGCGTGTGTGGTGTATCTAATATTTTCAGCCGGAACGAAAATGCTCAAAGCCATAAAAAAGACTCCTTTCAATATTGCTGTCGTGATATGTGTCATGCTCTGTGTGGTGCTGAGCTTTGTCATGTCTGTTAAGTTCTCGAGCGTGTTCTACATTTTGATATGCGGTGTGCTCGGACTGTTTGTAAACGCTGTTTTCGGCATGGATCGGAGAGGAGGCGGAGGCAAGTGATATATCTTGAGCTTTTTGCTGTATTTTTTGAGATAGGAGCTCTGACATTCGGCGGAGGATATGCAATGATACCGCTCATCAGAGAAAAGGTACTTGGATATGGGTGGCTGTGTGAGGAAGATCTTCTCAGCATGATAGCCGTATCAGAATCTACACCCGGTCCTATTGCTGTTAACATGGCAACATTCGTAGGTTCATCGCAGGGAGGCTTTTTCGGTTCTCTTGCGGCGACACTGGGAGTGGTGCTTCCATCGTTTGTTGTGATACTGCTGGTATCGGCTGTGATCGGGAATTTTATGAAGTATTCGGCTCCGAGGGCGTTTATGAGCGGAGTGAGGCCGTGTGTGGTTGGATTGATACTTGCTACTTCCGTGACGTTAGCATTATCTACCTTGCTTGGGTATAGTAATGACAGCGGTGTGAGCTTTTGCGTTGATTACATAGGAATAGCAATATTCCTGATTGCGGCTGCGGTCAGTGCGGTGGTGAAAAAGAAGACAAATACTGCCCCATCTCCTATAGTATTGATACTGATTTCGGCTCTTGCCGGGGGAGTGCTGTATTCGATATGAGTGTGATCCAGTAGAGATCCGCATGCACAAACATGGCGATTTATCACAAAAAAATAATTGAACAAAACAAAAACTTTTACTTGACAAACCTGCATGATGCGTGTATAATACTCTTGTTGTAATTTGCCGAGTTGGGAGGAGTGGGTCTGATGATACTTGACTTGACACGGCTTCTCAGCGGCGAAGTGAACAAGATCAGCATTGATTTTGAGCTTTCTCCCGAGTTTGAGGACGGTTATACAGCTTCACTTGAGGGAGTGGAATTTACCTCGGCGGCGAGGGTCGTCGGAGAGGTAACGGATAATGCCGGCTACATGCGGCTTTGCCTTGAAGTATCGCTTGACTACCGCGGCGAATGTGCCAGATGTCTTGTGCCTATAGAGGACACGCTGTGCTTTGGCTTTGAGCGGACGGTGGTTAGTGAGGACACACTCACTCGCGACACCGATGGTGAGGATGACGATTACTCTGATGAGTATGTGATACTCGACGATGGCAAGCTGGATATCGACGGACAGCTCAGAGAGATGCTTATATTGGAGTTCCCGTCGAAGCTTCTATGCTCCGAAGATTGCAAGGGACTGTGCATCAAGTGCGGCCATGATCTAAATGAGGGCGAATGCGGCTGCAACAGATCGTATCACGATCCGAGGTGGGACGTTCTGAAGGGCGTTACCTTTAGTGCTGATGCAGATAATGAAGAATAAAAAATAAATAATATAAACAACAGGCACGTGAGTGCCACTGATTAGGAGGTGTAGGGAAATGGCAGTACCTAAGA
>JAZNOK010000003.1:0-6085 GCA_045580775.1 Eubacteriales bacterium | reverse complement strand
CCCAAGCTAGCGCGCTACCAGCTGCGCCACACCCAGATTACTCTCCTGAGCACTCAGGCATTATATCACACAAAAAACTTGTTTGTCAATACCCTTTTCGATTTTTTTCAAAATATTCTTGCTCAAATAGATCAATAGCTTTTTATTTCAAACATACCATACATGCCATGTAACTAAAACGCTGTCAAATGATATCTAACCATCCGCTAGTCTTTACTGACGCGAATTTTTTCTATCGGTTACTTCTAATTCGCCGCAAAATGAAATGAATTTCAAAAACTCAGCTGCATAAATAAGAGTTTAATTCGATCCAAAATCAGGCAGTTAGCAACCGGTAACCCGAAATTTGTGAAAAAAATATCAATTTTCCTCCCATTTTTCGTTTTATTTCTCGCAAAACTATTGAAATATTATAAAAATAGATATATAATTAACGTGTGTGTGTTTGCACATAGAATAAAGATTCCGTTAAGGAGGAAAACGATCAACATGAAAAAGAAAAAGACCACTGTAGCGTTTAACGGAACGCCCGAACAGGAGGCTGCTCTCGATAAGTATATTGCAGAGCACAAAGACGAGAAGGGTGCACTTATGCCCATTCTCCAGAAGGCACAGGAAATCTACGGCTATCTTCCGATAGAGGTCCAGCGTCACATCGCGCTTTCCATGGATGTACCGCTCGAGGAAGTATACGGTGTATCCACATTCTACTCACAGTTCTCTCTTAACCCCAAGGGTAAGGTCGCTATCGCAGTTTGTCTCGGTACTGCCTGCTACGTTAAGGGTTCGGGAGACATCCTCGACAGAATCACTCAAGAGATCGGTGTTGCTGCCGGCGAAACATCCGCAGACGGATACTACTCTGTTGATGCTACCAGATGTATCGGTGCATGCGGACTTGCACCTGTACTTACCATAAATGACGAAGTATACGGTCGTCTCGTTCCTAACGATATGCCCGGTATTCTCGCTAAATACAAGGCATAATAGCCTTAAAGTCCAAAATCCAATCTTTTACAAAGCTTTCAAGGAAGATAACAAATGAAGATATCCACATTAACTGAGCTTCTCGATGCTAAGGTCATCTGCGGAGAGAACAATATTAACAAGCATGTATACTCTGCTTGCGGAAGCGACATGATGAGTGACGTTCTCGCATATGTTAAGGACCAAGCAGTCCTTCTTACCGGTCTGGTTAATCCTCAGGTCGTCAGAACCGCAATGATGATGGACATGGTATGTGTAGTTTTTGTCAGAAACAAAATGCCTACCGAGGAAATGATCGAGCTTGCAAATGATCATGGACTCATACTTATCTCTTCCGAAAAACGTATGTATGATGCCTGCGGTATCCTATACAATGCGGGCCTTACAGGAAACGGAGTTATGACATGAGTGAACAGCTTCATTTTCATTTTGATGTTGACGGTAACGATTTTACCAGTGCCGGTCATGCATCTGTAAGTGTAAAAAAGAACCTTCGCCAGCTTGGTCTTGATCCCGAAACTATCAGAAAGGTCTCTATCGCAATGTACGAAGGTGAGATCAATATGGTAATTCACGCAGGCGGCGGAGTTGCGGACGTTTATGTGGATGAAGAAAAAGTCACTATCGTACTGGAGGACCACGGTCCCGGTATCGAGAACATCGACCTTGCTATGAAGGAAGGGTATTCTACAGCCCCTGATAACATTCGTTCGCTTGGCTTCGGAGCAGGCATGGGTCTTCCGAACATGAAAAGATATTCGGATGATCTTTCGCTTCAATCTGAGCTTGGCAAAGGTACAAAGGTCACAATGACGGTCAATATTTGACCTTCAAAAGACCTACTTCATTAGTAAAGAAGGTGGATCTGAATGAATACATACAAGCATTCTGTTTCACTCGATGTGGAAAAATGCACCGGATGCACAACTTGTTTGCGTCACTGCCCTACCGAAGCTATCAGAATACGCGACGGAAGAGCAGTCATTGATGATGAACGCTGTATCGACTGCGGAGTGTGTATCAATATTTGCCCTCACAAAGCAAAAAAAGCAACCTGCGGTGCTCTCGAAGATATCGCAAGGTTCAAGTACAAGATCGCACTTCCCGCTCCTACATTATACGGTCAGTTTGAATCTCTCGATGATGTCGATTACGTAATTCAAGGCATATATGATCTCGGGTTTGACTATGTTTATGAGGTTGCTGCGGCGGCTGAACTGGTTTCGGCTTATTCGCGTATCTATATGAATACCGAAGGAATAAACAAACCTGTCATCAGTTCTGCATGCCCTGTTGTAATGCGTCTGATCGCACTCAGGTTCCCATTTTTGCGTGATAATATCATGCCGATGCTTCCTCCGATGGAAATAGCGGCATCTCTTGCAAGAAAAAAGGCAAAAGAGGAGCATCCCGAGCTTGAAGACTCTGACATAGGAGTATGCTTCATATCTCCCTGCCCCGGCAAAGTCAGCTATGTAAAAAACGGCTTTGCAGGATATAAGAGCCAGGTAGATGTGGTCGTGTCCATCAGTGACATATACTTTGCACTTCTCAATGTTATGAAAAGAGGCAACACTCCCGAACAATCATCAAAATCGGGAATGATAGGTATAAGTTGGGCTACGAGCGGAGGAGAGTCTGCGGCTATCTTCAATGACAAATATCTCGCTACCGACGGAATAGAAAATGTCGAACGTGTTCTTGAGCAGATAGACAACGGTAACATAGCTCAGCTTGAGTTTATCGAGCTGTGTGCGTGTCCCGGAGGGTGTGTAGGCGGTACAATGACTGTCGAAAATCCATTTATAGCTAAAGCCAGACTTACTTCTCTCAGACGCTATCTTCCGGTATCTCTCAATTTCCCTTCAGACGGCGGAGATTACATACCAAACGACTACTTTTTTAACGATCTTCCTGCATACCGACCTATATCTATGCTCGGAAAGAATCTGGGAGAGTCAATGCGGATGATGTCTGACATCCAAAAGATCAAAGAAACATTGCCCGGAATTGACTGCGGTTCGTGCGGAGCTCCCACATGCAGGGCATTTGCAGAAGATGTAGTTAAAGGTACTGCCACTGAAGATCAGTGTGTGGTTATGATGAAAAAGAAACTTGAGCAAATGCTCAAAGACGTAAAAGATTCGGAAGCAAAAAACAAACAGGAACAATAACTGCAATACAACTATTATTTAATGGCTATACGGAGTACAATTTACAATGAAAGTTTTTGAAGTTGCCGAGGCTCTCGGATTGACTGCAGTAACTATGCCCTGCCCTGACAGAGAAATCGAAGGCGGTTATGTCGGAGACTTGCTCAGCTGGGTAATGGGCAGAGTCGGGGAAAGCAATGCGTGGATAACTATTATGTCAAACATAAATATCGTAGCCGTGGCATCACTCGCCGACGTTGCATGTATAATACTTGCAGAAAACGTTACCGTAGATGACGATGTCATAGCTACAGCTAACGAAAAATGCATCAACATTCTACGCTCTGAGCTTTCGTCATTTGACCTTTGTGTTAAACTTGCACAACTGACCAAATGAACAAGTATTATTACGACTTTCATATTCATTCGTGTCTCTCTCCTTGCGGAGATGATGACAGTACACCGAACAATATAGCCGGCATGGGAGCGATCGCAGGTTTGAATATCATGGCTCTCACCGACCACAATACTACAAAGAACTGTCCGGCATTCTTTTGTGCGGCAAAGAAGCACGGCATCATACCTATAGCCGGTATGGAGCTCACTACCGCAGAGGACATACATATCGTGTGCCTTTTTGAAGAGTTGGATGATGCTATGCAATTTGACTCGGAGATAAGTCGAAGATACCGTATAAAAGTCAAGAACCGAGTTGACATATATGGCGAGCAGTATATTATGGACGGCGATGATAATGTGATCGGCACAGAAGAATACTTTTTGCCTATCGCTACAAACATCCCGGTAGACGATGTGGTCAAAATCACCGAAAGTTTCAAAGGTGTGTGTTTTCCTGCTCACATCGACAGACAGGCAAATGGGATCATTGCCACACTCGGCGTCTTCCCTGACACCCCGTTTTTCGGTGCTGTAGAGTTTCATGATCTGTCTAAAGCTGAAGAGTATAAAAAAAGCTACCCCATTTTATCGGACAAGCTTATTCTATGCGGGTCTGATGCTCATTATCTTTGGGACATCAGAGACGGTGCGGCATATTTTGAGCTTGAAGACGAACCGTACAGCTCTGAGCTTGTAAGGAAAAATCTATTCAAGCTTCTCAGAAGAGAATGAAATAATAACATCCTAAAACCGAAAGGTGCCTGCATGTAATGAAAGAACTTTCATTGAACGTACTTGACATCACCGAAAACTCAACCAAAGCCGGAGCAAAGAATGTTTCTATCAGAATAACCGAAAATGAACAGACTCTGACTATTTCGGTTTCGGATGACGGCTGCGGAATGATGCCGGATTTTCTCAAAGCTGTTACAGATCCGTTCACTACCACAAGAACAACAAGGAAGGTCGGACTCGGTATACCGCTTCTGAAGCTTGCCGCAGAGCAGACCGGAGGCAGCGTGACAATTGAATCGAGACATGTTTCTCTGCATCCCGATTCACACGGAACAACAACGACAGCACTCTTTTATAAAAACCATCTTGATTTTACCCCTTTAGGAGATATAGTATCGACAGTTACTACCCTCATTCAAGGGCATCCGGATGTGGATTTTGTATTTGAGCATACGGCGTCAGCTTTCAATGTCAATCTTGACACAAAGCAACTACGTCAAATACTTGGTGATGTTCCGCTGGACTCTTTTGAGGTCATCTGCTGGATAAAGGATTTTCTTGAAGAGCAATATTCCTGTGCAGAATAACTTTGTATTGTCTTATTAAATTGTTATAAAATAAAAATAAATATATTCAACAAACAGAAAGGAAAAAGCTATGAAATCACTCGCAGAACTTGCTGCAATCAGAGAAAAGATGCAGAACAAGGTCCTCATTCGTGAGGGAGTAAACTCGACGCGTATCGTTGTCGGTATGGCAACATGCGGAATCGCTGCAGGTGCACGTCCCGTTCTCAATGCATTCGTTGAGGAGGTAAACAACGAGAACCTCGCTGACACTGTTACAGTAACACAAACAGGTTGTATCGGTATATGCCAATATGAGCCTGTAGTTGAGGTTTATGAGCCCGGCAAAGAAAAGGTTACATACATCAAGATGACCCCCGATAAAGCTAAGGAAGTAATTGCAAAGCACATCAAGGGTGGCAATGTTGTAACCGAATACACTATAAGCAATGCGAAAGCATAATTTCGGAGGTATTAAAAAATGATTCGTGCACATGTATTGATATGCGGCGGTACAGGCTGTACATCATCAGGAAGTCTCAAGATTCAGAGTGCTTTTGCAAACGCACTTGAGAAAAACGGACTCGCTGAGGAAGTCAAGCTCGTACAGACAGGATGCTTTGGTCTCTGTGCTCTCGGTCCTGTTGTTATCGTTTATCCTGACGGAACCTTCTACTCCAGAGTTACTGAAGAAGATGTTTCCGAGATCGTTGTTGAGCATCTTCTCAAGGGTCGTCCCGTACAGCGTCTGGTTTACAACGATGTAGCAGACGATGTTAAAGAGGCTGCCCAGAGCTCTCTCAATGACACAAAGTTCTACCGTTCACAGAAGCGTATCGCTCTTCGCAACTGCGGTGTTATCAATCCTGAGGACATCAATGAGTACATTGCTATGGACGGTTACGCAGCAATCGGTAAGATCCTTACCGAAAAGATTTCTCCCGCAGAGGTAATTCAGACCATCCTCGATTCCGGTCTTCGCGGACGCGGAGGCGGTGGATTCCCCACCGGACTTAAGTGGAAGTTTGCAGCTGCAAATGAGGCAGATCAGAAGTATGTATGCTGTAACGCAGACGAGGGAGACCCCGGAGCATTCATGGACCGTTCCATTCTTGAAGGTGACCCCCACGTTCTTATGGAGGCTATGACCATCGCAGGTTATGCTATCGGTGCTAACCAGGGTTACGTTTACGTTCGTGCTGAGTATCCTATCGCTGTTCATCGTCTGCAGTTCGCTATCGACCA
>JAZNOK010000002.1:0-22293 GCA_045580775.1 Eubacteriales bacterium | reverse complement strand
TTGTGCGTGACCATGATGACCAGACGGTCATGTGCCACCTCTGCCAGAAGCTCCATTACCTGTTCGCTTGTGTGAGTGTCAAGAGCTCCGGTCGGCTCGTCTGCGAGCAGGATGTCAGGGTTGTTGACCAGTGCCCTTGCTATCGCGACTCTCTGCATCTGTCCGCCCGACATCTGAGAGGGGCGTTTTTTGAGCTGGTCTCCCAGACCCACACGCTCCAGTGCCTCTATTGCCCTTTTTCGTCTTTCGGACTTGGATACTCCGGAGAGGGTCATTGCCAGCTCCACATTTGCCAGCACACTTTGGTGGGGAATGAGATTGTATGACTGAAATACAAACCCGATCGAGCGGTTTCTGTACACATCCCAATCGCCGTCGCGGTAATGGCGGGTGCTTGTGCCGTTAATGATCAGGTCTCCGGAGGTGTATCTGTCCAGTCCTCCGATTATGTTCAGCAGGGTAGTCTTTCCGCAGCCGGAGGGGCCGAGTATGGATACAAACTCGTTAGCTCTGAAGGCTACGTCGACCGAGCACAGTGCGGCAACTTTGTCGTCGCCTGCACTATAATCCTTAGAGATCTTTTTTAGTTGCAGCATTGTTCGCCTTTCTTGTTGTAAATGAGTTTTTTGAATGCTTTTTGTTTAATACGCTTGTGAAGGTTTTTTATTTAATTTGTGAACTTAATACACAAACCGTTGACAAAATGTGTACTTGGTGCTATAATTCATCTTGTTTTTTGAAAAAACGAGGAAATAAAACATAGGAGTAGACACCCCATGGAGATCAATATTTGCCCCGATTATGTTAAGACGAAAAACGGAATAAAACGCGACAGAAGACTCGTCAGAACCAAAAAAGCGATAATCGAAGCCCTGATACTTCTGTTGTGCGAGAGAGATCTGTCCGAGATCACCGTAACCGAGCTTACCGAGCGTGCGGGAATAAACCGCAAGACCTTTTACCTTCATTACGATAGGATAGAGGATATAATCACCGACTTCGGTGAGGATGTACTGACGTATACAAACGGAGTCCTCCGCCGCCATATAGAGAAGATGGGCAGGATAGATATAGATGTTCTCTTTGGAGCTGTAAATACCGCTGTTACAGACAACCTTGAATTTTTCAGGCTGTTTGTACGCAGCGGAGCTTACAACATCTTTATCAGTTCGAGCATCAGAAGCGAATATATCAGAAACCTCCGTGCGTCGGTCGAGCAGTATTTCAGAGCAGGTGCGGTGCTGTCTCCGTTTGTGATGGAATATATCGTCAGCGGAGTGAGTGCCATGTATATAAAGTGGCTGTCCGCAGATCTACCCACAGTGTCGCTTGATGCCCTGTCAGAGACGGCGGCACTTCTTGTAGCTTCATCCCTTGTGCATTATGAGAAAGGATAAGAATGGAAAAGAAAAAACAGCAGCCTCAGCCCCGTTGCGAGGATTGTCTCTACTTTGACTATGATGAGGAATATGAGGAGCATGTCTGTCGGATGTCCTTTGACGAGGACGAGGCTGTGAGATACCTCACAGGAGGAAAACAGTATTGCCCCTATTACCGCTATTATGACGAATATCTCAGCGTCAGACGGCAGAATTAGCCGTGTGTGAGTATTATTTTAGCAGAAAAAATGTAATACGGTATATAACAATTGTAAACATAGTGTTAATATTGCAGAAAGCTATAGTTGAGGAGAGTCGAACTGATACCGCCGTTACAGACGGCTTTTCGGCGTAAATCCACTCTCCTCGGCTGTACGAACAGAGCCTGCCTCGGCAGACAGAAAGGCATACATAAAATGAAATATTCGATGGGAATAGATATAGGCTCTACTACCACAAAGATCGTGGTATGCTCGGGAGAAAAGAGGATATACGAGCGGTACGAGCGTCACATGGCAAAGGTCAGAAAAAAGACCGCCGAGATGCTCAGAGACGTGATAGAGAAGCTGGGAGATGTACAGGTGAAGCTCACGGTTTCAGGCTCGGCGGGCCTTGGACTTTGCGAGGATACCGGACTTGACTTTGTGCAGGAGGTATATGCCACGACTCAAACGGTAAAGAGCATGGAGCCGGATACATCCTGCGTTATCGAGCTTGGCGGAGAGGATGCAAAGATCATATTCTTCGGAGCGGGCACAGACGAGAGAATGAACGGCTCATGTGCGGGAGGCACGGGGGCGTTTATTGATCAGATGGCGAGCCTGCTGGATGTCAGTGCAGATGAGCTCGACCGGCTGTCTTTGGGGTATGAAAGAGTATATCCGATAGCATCCAGATGCGGAGTATTTGCAAAGACGGATATCCAGCCCCTGCTCAATCAGGGAGCAAGGAAGGAGGACGTTGCACGTTCTATCTATATGGCGGTAGTGAACCAGACCATAGCCGGACTTGCACAAGGACGCAGAATAGATGGCAAGGTGCTGTTTTTGGGCGGGCCTCTGCACTATTGCAAGGGACTGAGGGAGTGCTTTTGCGAGGTGCTCGGCCTTGACTCTGAGCATGCGGTATTTCCGGATTACGCATTGTTCAGCGTGGCTCTGGGGGCTTGTATATGTGCACGCACCACAGGCACGGAGATATATCTGTCAGAGGCAGTGCAAAGAATAGAAAATGCCCCTTCGACAGGTATCGGTGCAAGGCTGCCGCGGCTGTTTTCTTCGGAGCAAGAATACAAACAGTTTGCTGCCCGCCACGCTGCGGCTACCGTCAGAGAAAGGGACATTTGTGACTATAGCGGGAAAGCCTATCTCGGCATAGATTGCGGCTCTACTACAACAAAGCTCACCCTTATATCCGAGGACAGGGAGATCCTTTATTCCTACTACGCATCAAACAAGGGAGACCCCGTGTCTGTCGTCCGCGAACAGCTCGGTCATATATATGAGCTATGCTCAGACAGGATAAAGATCGCAGGCTCAGCTGTGACAGGCTACGGTGAGGAGCTGATCAAGAACGCCTTTGAGTGTGATTACGGTATAGTAGAGACTATCGCCCACTATACGGCGGCACGTTATTTTATGCCTGAGGTGGACTTTATTCTCGATATAGGCGGACAGGATATAAAGTGCTTTAAGATACGCGGAGGTGCCATCGACTCTATCATGCTCAACGAGGCTTGCTCGTCAGGATGCGGATCGTTTCTTGAGACCTTTGCAAAGTCGATGAACTGCGAGATAGACGAATTTGCAAAGAGAGGCCTTATGGCAGAGGCACCTGTCAATCTCGGCTCACGCTGTACCGTGTTTATGAACAGCGGAGTCAAACAGTCGCAAAAAGAGGGAGCCGGCATCGAGGATATATCGGCGGGGCTGTCTATCAGCGTTATCAAAAATGCAATATACAAGGTCATCCGAGCATCATCGGCGTCAGAGCTTGGTGAAAATATCGTCGTTCAGGGCGGGACATTTTATAACGATGCCGTCCTTCGTGCTTTCGAGCTGGAGCTGGGCCGCAACGTAGTGCGTCCGTCGATTGCGGGACTCATGGGGGCGTTCGGTGCGGCGTTACACGCTATGCGATCTGACGAAAGTACACTGATCTCACCCGAGGGGCTGTCTTCCTTTACACATACATCAAAGCCCGCTGTCTGCCGAGGCTGTACCAACAACTGCCGCCTCACCGTAAATTACTTCGGCTCACGCCGCTTTATCTCAGGCAACAAATGCGAGAGAGGGGCAGGGGACGGGTCAGGAGTAAACATGGAGCTTGATATGTATGAATACAAGCGTGAGCTGCTTCGCTCCATTTCAGAACAGCCGCCCAAAAAGACGTCCACTCAGGTGCGTCAGCAGACAATAGGACTGCCTTATGCTCTCGGCATGCTTGAGCTGTTGCCGCTTTGGCACGGTATTTTTTCCTCGCTTGGATTTAGAGTAAAGGTAAGTCCGCCGTCTGTCCGTGCCACCTATGAAAAGGGGCAGTTCTCTATTCCTTCGGATACGGCGTGCTACCCTGCCAAGCTCATGCACGGCCATATAGCGGAGCTGCTCGAGTCGGGAGCGGATGTGATCTTTTATCCCTCTTTGTCTTACAATATAGACGAGGGTGAGGGGGACAACCACTATAACTGCCCTGTAGTCGCATATTACGGAGAGCTGCTGGCAGGAAATGTGGATGAGCTGTCTGATGAAAATTTCATGCATCCGTATCTGAACGTCAACAACCCCCGTGAACTGGCACGTGAGATGTACGAGGTGTTGTCCGCACGCTTCTCGGGAATAAAAAAGCGGGATGTTGTGCGTGCTGTCAGAGCAGGCTTCGCGGCATTTGAAGATTATATGAAAAAGGTAAAAGCACGCGGTGTGCAAATAATAGAGAAGGCAAGAGCCGAGGGCATGCGGATAATGATACTTGCAGGCAGACCGTATCACATAGACCCGGAGATATGCCATTCGATCAACCGACTTGCGAGCTCACTTGGGTTTGCTGTGGTATCCGAGGACAGTGTGTGTGACATGGCAAAGGAAAAGGTCCGCCCGAATGTACTCAACCAGTGGACATATCACTCGCGTCTGTACCGTGCGGCACGCTTTGCATGCGAGAGTGATGATGTGGAGCTTGTACAGCTTGTGTCGTTTGGGTGCGGAGTTGACGCGATCACTACAGACGAAGTGCGGGATATACTGGAGAGCCGCAACAAGATATATACCCAGCTGAAGATAGATGAGATAACCAACCTCGGAGCAGTCAAGATAAGACTGCGGTCTTTGATCGGAGCACTAGAAGAAAGGAGAGAAGGCAGATGAGACACGGCGGATATGTTGAGTTTACTTCAGGGATGAGGGAAAGTTATACCATACTTGCCCCAAACATGCTGTCCATTCATTTTAACCTTATCCTGCAGGTGTTCAGAGATGAGGGAATGAAGATCGACCTTCTTGACAGTACAGGACCTGAGATCGCGGAGTGCGGACTGAAATATGTACATAACGATACCTGCTATCCCGCTATCCTTGTCATAGGTCAGTTTATACATGCCATAGAATCAGGGAAGTACGATCCGCACAAGGTCGCACTTATATACTTTCAGACCGGCGGCGGATGCAGAGCTTCAAACTACATCTCGCTTTTGAGAAAAGCACTCAAAAAGGCAGGCTACGGCTATGTTCCCGTCATCAGCTTTTCGTTTGCTTCTCTTGAGTCGCATTCCGGATTCAAGCTTACATTGCCTGTTATTCACAGGCTGGCTTATGCTGTTTTGTACGGGGATGTTATACTGTCTCTTGTCAACCAGACAAAACCCTATGAGAAAAACCGCGGAGACGCCGACAGACTGGCACAAAAGCTGTCGGTCAGACTTGCACGTGAGATGCACGAGGACGGTGTTTCTTACAAGAAGTGCCGCGAAAAATGCAAAGAGATAGTAGGCATGTTCAGAGACATCGCTCAGGACAGAAGCGAGAGAAAGGTCAGAGTAGGTATTGTCGGTGAGATATATGTCAAGTACTCGCCGCTCGGAAACAATGCCCTTGAGCAGTTTTTGGTAGACAACGGAGCCGAGGCTGTGTATCTGGGACTGCTCGATTTTATGCTGTACAGCCTGTACAACTGCGTTGTGGATTGGGAACAGCTCAGACTCGGAAATCCTCTGAAATGTGCCATGTACAGATTTCTCATCGACTTTTTGGTTTCAAAGCAAAAGGACCTGATGTCGCTTATCGGAGAGGGCGGCGTTTACCGCGTTCCGCCTGCCTTTGACCATACTTTGGAAGGTATTTTGCCGTATCTCAACTGCACAGTCAAGATGGGCGAGGGGTGGCTGCTTCCTGCTGAGATGGTAGAGCTGTATTCAATGGGAGTGAAGAACATCATCGTCACACAGCCTTTTGGGTGTTTGCCTAACCACATAGTAGGAAAGGGAATGATGAAACCCCTCAGAGACAAAAATCCGGATATCAATCTCGTTGCGATAGATTACGATGCTTCCGCTTCAAGGGTAAATCAGGAAAACCGCGTCAAGCTTATGCTCGCAAATGCAAAAGAGGCACTGAGATCCGAGCAAAAACAGCCGCAGACCTCCATCCCCGAGGACAAAGCGGAAAAAGAGCTTCCCTCACAGGTGCTCTGAGCCGATATAGTCAAAAGAATAAGTAAAAGCCGTGCGTAAATAACAAAATGGTATTTCTTGTCACGGAAAATATTCAGATTTACTTGCAAATGGCGTTTGTGCATGATATTATGAAGCAAAGGGGCTCCCTATCAAGGTAACGTAATATTGAGAAATAACGAGGTGCAAAATGAAAAAGGTTAAATTCAAAAACCCCATTTGTCACGGTGCCGATCCATGGTTGTTTGTTCACGGAGATTATTATTATCTCTGCTGTACCGCAGGTACGAAGCTGACCTTGTACCGTGCGAAGGACGTTACGCGTATACACGATCCGGAGCACTGTGAGACTGTGGCGGCGTTTTGTCCGAGAGAGGGCGAAATGTGGTCGAAGAATCTCTGGTCTCCTGAGATACACTATTTCTCCGAGGAGGATTTCGGTCCGGAGCATGCAGGCTGGTATATGTTCATAGCACTTGACGACGGACATAACGTCAACCACCGAATGTACGTGCTCAAGTGCGAGGACAAGGAAACGCCGTTTGCTCCATACGGACATCCCGAGACGGGTGAACGCTACGTCCCGATAAAGGTCAGCTCCCCTACGGATGAGCATCTCAACGACGGATGGCGTTGCGGACAGACTCTTTTGCGTCACGGAGGCGATGTATACTGTATGTGGGTGGATGAGCTCGGCAGACAGACCGAACAGTTCCACCAGCGTATCAGAATAGCCAAGATGATAACCCCCTACACTGCAGGAGAGGCTCACGTTCTCTGCAGGCCGACGGAGGAGTGGGAGATGCACGGTTACGGTCCGACCAAGGAAGGAAAGATACTGCCCCGCGTCGTTGAGGGCGGCACTGCTATATACGGCGATGACGGAAAAATATACGTCGTATATTCGGGTTCCGGATATTGGACAAAGTACTACGCACTCGGTCACATGGTGCTTGACGGTACCGATCCTGCGAACGAGTCGCATTGGACAAAGGACAAGGAACCTATCTTCTCTATGTCTGATGAGGTTTTCGGATGCGGACACGCTTCTTACTTCAAGGATGCAGCGGGCGAGCGTTTTATTGCTTACCATGCATACCTGTCCCCTGACCGTACAGGAGGCAGATACGTGTTCCTTGAGCCTTACCGGATAGAAAACGGCAGAGTAATTATCGGTGACGGCACGCTCAAGCCGGCACCGCTTTCCACAGAGCATTCCATAGCTGTGTTTGAATAATGAAAAGGCAGTCTCACATGCGATGATGATCTCGCATTTGAGACTGCCTTTTGCTTATACTGTTTTCATAGAGCCGGTGTGTTTATTCGGTCAGGTCAGCCAGCTTTCTTATGATATAGAATGCATCACGGTTATTTGTCTTTTGGTCACGGTTTGTATCGAGGAAAACGGCAGGATAGTACCATCCTTCACCTGCAAGCTGCCGATCGACATTCCATCCCGACAGATAGCGTATCATTACGCAAAGGTCTGAGTTGGTGAAGCTGCCGTCCGCGTCAATGTCTCCTATCATTCCTATGCACAGAGAGAATTGCTCGCCGCATGAGTGGCAGGTATATACATGCTCCCCTTGCGTGGTTGCAGTAGGATCAACGCAGGAAGATGAGTCAAAGATACATTCACAGATGCCGATGTAATCAAGCTCAGCATCGTTGTAGCTGACATCGCACACGTCACTTCCCGAGACGGAAATTGCACAATGCTCGCTCGGACTTGTGATCGGTGTGAGTGAGATATCGAGCAGCACCGTGTCCGAGTCAAAGCTCCCCGCCTGATTGACATACGAGAAGCGGATCTGTCCGTCGGTGAAGCTGTTGTTGACTATGATGAGTGCCCCGCGGCTGAGAGCCTCGGCTGCTGCTTTCACAGAATTGACAGCAAAAGCATCCGCATCGTAGTTTATTACAAAATCGCCGGCGGCAACTTGAGCTGTGCCCTCGAGAGTCAGGGTGAGTGCAGACTGCTCGCCGACAACGAGTCTGTCCGCGGTCAGCGTCATATCAGGGTAGTCGGGCAGGACCTCTTTTTTTGTCAGGGTCAGGGATGTCGATGCAGTATAGGGAGCATAAGTTGCCAGCTCATCTGTGTAAACATCACTTGCACTGACTTTGACTGTGGCTTTGGCGTCGGTGTCTGCTATCACCTCGAAAATGACCTTGAAAAGATTGGAGGGTCTTACTCCGTTTGTAGAGGCAAAGGATATGATTGCAATGCCGGGGTTTGATGAATTGACAGAATGGACCATGCCCTCTTTTTGCAGGCTCGAGTCCAGAACGATCGAGCTTATGCGAAGAAGCTCTCTGTCATATTCTATATGGAAGTCCGCACTTGCAAAGGTGTATGAATTTGAGGGATACACCGTGAGGGTGGGCATTGCACCGAGAGATGCTGATGTCATGTTTTTTGAGATATTGACAGTGAACGGTTTTGCCGCCGCTTCTTTAACTGTGACAGTGCCGTTCACTCCCGAGATCTCGGCAGGGGTGAAGCTCGAATCATACGCATGACCGAGACTCACTCTTATAGGGTAATCTCCTGCGGGGCAGGTTGCATTTACCTTGAAGCAAAGTGTCATCATTCTGTCAGAGTAAGTGCTGCCGGTCGAATTGAAGCCGTTTACGGACATTGCACTGATCTTGATAACGCCCGCCTCCGAGGTGTTTGTACTGACGGATGCACCGCTGAACATTGAGCCGTTTGACGTGTAATTCACGCTCATGACCGAGCTGTCGTAAAACACCTCGATATCGAGCACCGCAACGTCAACAAAGTTGTTCGCCCGCAGATAAACATAAGCATACCCGCCCTGCGAGGTCGTGTAGTTCTCGGCGGCGACCTGTGCAGTACCTTCAGCGAGGATGCCTGTCGGCATGACTGAGAAAAGCATCAGCACCGATACTGCCAGAGCAATTATTCTTTTTTTCATTTCATTCTCCTTGCTGCCTCGGGGGAAATACCCCCGAGGCACAGTATCTGTGTCAGGTGTGCATATCGACCGAGCCTACCGCACCGCTCACGTACTGAAGAATACGCAGAGCCTCTTTTGCGGCAAGGCTGCCGTTTCCGTCAAGATCGGCACGTGCAAACTCCTCGGCGGTGAGGTTGAGCTGGTCGTTTATCGCCTTGAGCAGCATGAGTGCGTCGAGGTTGGTGATAGCTCCGTCGCCGTTTACGTCACCCAGAGCATCCCCCGAAACGACCTCCTGAACCGTCACGGTATAGGGCACATCGGCACTACCCTTGTAGGTGTAGTTGACTCCGTCAAACGCCTCAATGTAGTATTCAATACCCTCGACCGTGATGTGATCGGATATAATGATAGCGGAATATTTGTCGTTGAGCTTGTTCATAACGGCAATACGCCATTCTTCAGCCCCTTTGGTACGGTAGTACACGTGAGCATGCGTTATGCTCAGATTGTCGGTTACCGTAGCGGAAATAATGAGGTTGGAGCCTGTTGTAGCATTATAAACGGGACTGTGATAGATATCAGGTGCCATCGTATCCATGCTTCTGATAGAGATCTTACCCGAGGGGGTAGACTCGGAGAGGTCCGTCTGAACCACGGTGAAGTTGTAGAAGTAGAGCACACCCGGCTCTACGGTATTGTCAAAGAACTCCATCGTGTCCGCGGGAATTACCGTGGTGTTGACCCTCGTGTAGAGACCGTCCTCCGAGGTGGAACGGTAGACGTTGTAGCCCATCAGAGTATCAAAGTCATCCTGAGTCCAGGAGAGCTTGATACCCGTCTCGGTCGCCTCACCCTGCATGATGAGTGCCTGAGCCTCGGTGGTATCTATCTCGAATGCAAATCTCGCACGGTCACGCATAAGCACAAGATCATCTGTAGCGGAGCAGCCGTTCTCTATCGTGAAGTACTGAATACCGCCCTCAATGAGAGTGGTGAGCTTGTACTTGCCTTCCCACGTGCGTGCATCGACGTACTTGCCCTCGAGCTCATAGTCGCCGTAGGGGTATGCCGAGCCGAAGCGAACCTGAAGCGGTATCGAGGTATCCATATCACGGTTGAAGCTAATACGCACGGTGATCTGCTCGTTGCCTACCACGCTGACCTCCTCCTTATGCTTGTCAAAGATCTTGACCGAGGTAACGAAGGGGAAGGTGTCCTCGGGGGCTTCGGTGAGATAAGGCTCGTACATCAGTCTCGAGTATGAGATAAAGTCGGAGTAATCCACCATCTGCATCCCTATCGCAGTTTCATTTGTCGTTCCCCACCAGTTATGACCGAGAGGAATCTGATAACTTGAGGTCGAGGGAGCTATCGCTTTCAGCCAATGAGAGGACGAGGTATCGGTGGAAATGCGGTTGAGGATAGCATTGTTGTAGAAAGAGCTGTTGTACTGATGCTCTTCCCAAACGGCATTTATCTTAGCGGTGAAGCTTGCCGAAGTAGGTATGCGTGCGATCGAGCTGTCGAGAACCGATTCATGCACGACCTTGTCCTCGGGCTGCTGTGCGGTCGGTACAGCTTTTCTGTATTGGAACTCCAGTCCGAGATCAAAGCTATCGAAGAGATCGGAGGCAACTGCATACAAATTCAACTGGGCTTTGTACTTATAGTCCTCTCTCAATGTAGAAAGTGTTATATAGCACGTATCCCCCACTATGACCAGAGAGTGTGACAGGTTGGAATAACTCGAAACTCCGCCGAGCATATTTGAATTGCCGGAAAGCAACGGTCTGTCAAAGCGGACAGTAAGTACGTTTCCGTGCAGCATGCCGTCATCATCGAGGTTAGTTTCCACAACGGCGGGCGGCTGTTCATCAAAAACGGTAGGAATAGTCATAACACTTTGCATTTTGCCTTTGGTGTAATAGTACAGAAGTCCGTCGGCGGTTGTCAGATACGTATCGCCGTTATTATCTACGCAGCCTGCTGTTACTTCACTTGAAAAAGGTATGCATGTGTAATTTATTCGCAGCTCTTTGCCTGAATTGTAGTATTCGTAGTAGTGACTCGTACTGACGGCAATCGCTTTGCTTGAAGGATAAGCATCCATACCAAGAGTTACAGGTGAGAGATCGAATGTAGTAATATAGTACCAGGTTTCGTTCATGAAGTATACAATAGTGTCGAAATCCATGGAGTCCGGATCTGCAGCTGAGTTCGCCAATACAACATCTCTGCCGACAAGCACAGGAGTTGCATTCATTGCATATTCTCCGCCGAGCACAAAAAGTTTGGGTTCTGAATCCAAAACAAGTATAGCTGTCATATTCTTGACACTTATGATATTTTCGATTGATACTGCACTTGAGTTAAACCAATGCGTATTCGTAGAACCCGGCCAGTAATAAGCGTAAACAAGCTGCGGATCGTAATAATAGGATCCTCCTTCTATGCCGAGCTGGTTTGAGTCGTTGTTGCCCCAAGCGTATATATCATTTCCCTCTGTCACAATATAGAACTGACCGTTGCAGCACTCTGCAAATTTGATACGGTTTGGTTCCGTCAGAGAGAATACGCTGCTATTGTAGGTGATTGTGTTTTCTCCACGGTTTGGATCCTTACAGATTACGGTATTATCTTCTAAAGCAACAAGATAATACTCGGGGTTCATCTCATCAACATCAAAGTCAGCTACGTTCTCCCAGAGAAGCTCAGGCTCGTCCTCAAATTCGTAAAATCTATAGACCTTGTTGTCCTCGGTCAGATAATACTTTGGCGAGCTGTCCACATGATCGTATATGTACACCTGTTTGATCCTCGGGAATATATCATCCGAAACGAACAGGGTAACGTAGGTGCTCTCTTCCGAATAGAGGTCCTTTACCACAAGAGCGGTAGTACCGGTCTTTTTCAGTACGACCTTGCCGTCCTCAATATCCGCTACACTTGTATCCGAGGATGTCCAATGCAGAAGTACGTCAGTGCTATCACTTGTCTTGACCTCGGGCAGGTCTATTGAGCCGTCGGAAAGCAGGACATTTTTCGCTATGCAATCCGCCGCAAAAGTGTACGTTTTTCTGTAGACTGTGACGTTGACCGTCATTATTACATTATCTGCAGTCTTTGCGGATATAATAGCATCTCCATGGGATACCGCGGTGATCACACCATCCGCAACAGTCGCTATGCTTTCATCAGATGACTCAAAGGTAACGTCAGGATAATCAGAGAAGCTAAGCTCGTTTGATACGTCCTTGTTTTTTGAAGTTGCGATATATGCAGTTATATTTTTGGGGAGAACGGTGATCTCGACTGAACGTGTAATTCCCTCGCAAACAGCAGTAAGTCTGGCGGTGCCGGGAGTTATTGCCGATATTTCGCCCACGCTGTTTACTGTTAGCACGCTCTCATCCGAAGAAGAGAAGGTTACGTTTGTTCTTGTAGTGTCGGCGGGAGCGAAGCTCACACCGACCTGCATAGTATCTCCGACCTGCAGCTCGGTGCTTTCAAGTGACAGGGTATAGTCCTCGAGAGCAACATAGTCAACAACATTGAAGGTGACGTAGTTACATACCGCTCTGTCCTCAGAGTACACATAGACGTCAGCCGTACCTGTAGCTACGGGAGTAACGAGACCCGTGTCGCTTACCTTTACTACGCTCTCGTCACGGCTCTCGTAGATAAAGTCGTCAAGACCGAGCTGCACGGGTGCGTTTATCGGGTTGAGCTGATATTCGACTCCCGTATCGATGCTTACTTCGTAATTTGTAAAGGTTATGTCGGTCGGCAATACGTTGCCGGCAAACTCATAGAGGTAATATGAGTGAACATCCGTACTAAAATACACCCCACCGTAGAACATTTCGAGGCTTATGTATGTTGAGAAATTAGCTGCAGTAAGAACATTGTTTTTATCATAAACGGGATCGACCGGAGTACCGTCACACCAAACAAAGCTGCCTGTATTCTGGTCATATTTGACGCCAACGCCGCATGAGGCAGGAGAGGCGTTCGATTTGCTTTTCAGAAAGGCCGCTTCATCCGAATCGTTTATCACAAGGTAACTGCCCCCGAGAGCTTGTACTATCAGAGGATCTATCTTATACTGTGTACGCACATAGGTAGTTCCCGTTGCTTCTCGGTAATATACCGTTACAGTACTTGCGGTATTTCGAGTCAGCTTATGTAGTGACAGTGACGAATACCCGTATTTATTGCTGGCAGAGGAAGAAGGATCATAGTATGTGTTGCCGAGAAATACGCAGTTTTGCGATGCAAAGTATGAAAGGTCGGTAGAATACCGTATTGCACAATCGGCAAAAATACAGCGTCTTGCGTCAGCATGGATCGTATAGTATCCGTTATTAGGCAGACCTATTTTGTAGAACACCGAATTCTCGACCAGATCAAAGTTCGCAATACGCGGACTGGTCGTACTGTCTGTTTTAATCAGACCTGAAGAAAGGTAACGATAGGATAAAGAATATCCGCTGTTTGTCCGGAAGGTACAGTGATCCGCATAGCTGATAGAGTTATCAACAAAATAGCGACCCGAAATAGTATCATAGCCAAGATTCGTTACGTCAGCATATACGAGAGAGATATAACCTTTACCGCCTGTCTCTCCCATTGCTACGTTATAGCTTTGCTTCAGCTCGCTCGGATATATCCTGACGGGGGCTTCTTTTGTTCCCTCTACGAGGAATTTACCCCTGACCGAGAGGTATGCAATGTAGCCGTTTGCATAGGGATCTGTCGGGTCGTTTGACCAGAACTGGATGTTGGTGCCCGGGAGCACACGTACGGTAACGCCTGACTCTATGACGGTGGAGTTAGGAATAATATAGAGGTTGTCGGGAGTGAGGGTCATATCCTCATCAATGATCGAGGGGAGGACGATGCCGCTGCGTACCTTGATGGTGAAGCTCGCAGTATTCGTATATACTGTCGTGTCGCTGTCATCAATGCCGTTCTCGTAGTGCAAAGTGACATTGACCTTTATAATATAGTCGTTGGGGCAATCCTCAGCGATCTTGATGATAAAGGGATCCTCCCAGCCGGTATGAAGCTCGTCTGTATATACCTTTCCGCAGTCCTGAGTAGAATAGGTACCTACGGTATCGTAGTTCACCGTGGGATTTAAGAAGGTAACGTACGGCTCGTCCATACCCGCATTTGACTTTGCATCAAGGGTAACTACGGTATTCTCGCTCATTCCCCAGCGGTTACGGAGGATAAGTCCGAGCGAGATAGTCTCGCCCGCATCTATAACACCGTCACCGTTGTTTTTTGATGCGGTGTCATCTGCGAGTCCCACCGTGTCAAACGCAGTGAACTCCTGCATGCTGACGTCGGGCTTGGGGAGCTTTGTCAGAGCCGCATGGAGATCGACTATCTGCGGGAGATTATGCTCTCCGTGTGCATCGGGGTCTATACATTCCGCATAATGCTCAGAGGTGGAGGCGAGCTGACCGTAGATGAACTTTGTCGGGTATGTATCTCTGTCATCAAACTCAGAGCGGAGTATCGCCGCCATGGCACTTACCATGGGGGCAGCCATACTTGTACCCGAGAGGGAGCCGTAGCGGTTGCCCGGCAGAGTAGACATAATGTTATATCCGGGAGCGTACAGCTCATATTCAACACCGTTGAACTCCTCGCAGTCCCAGTTGGTAAAGTAGGTCTCGGTACCCGTCTCGTCTACCGCCATAACTCCGAGCACGTAGGTAAGTGCCGCGGGGTAGTTAGGGAGACAATTGAGCGTGGGGTGTTCGTTTGGCTTGCCATCGTTACCTGCGGAGGCAACCAGCACACAGCGTGTGTATGCGGCGGCAAGTGCATCCTGCACCGCAATAGAGCAGGCAGAACCGCCAAAGGACATGTTTATTACCTCGGCACCGTTCTCGTATGCATATATGACCGCCTTCGCTATATCCGACTGAAGAAGATAGCCGGATGCGGATGCCGCTTTGATAGGCATGACTGTAGTTTTGTATGCGATACCAACGGTACCCAGGTTGTTGTTCTGTGCGGCAATTATACCTGCGACATGAGTTCCGTGGCCGTTGTCGTCATCGCCGTTACCCTTGCCGGATACTATATTTACACCGTAGTAGTCGTCGATATAGCCGTTGCCGTCGTCGTCAATACCGTTATTGGGCTTCTCGGCGGTGTTCTTCCATATATTTCCTGCGAGGTCCTCGTGGTCGATGTCAATTCCGGTATCTATGACTGCAACGATCACACTCGACTGTCCGCCCTCGTGCTTCATTTTGTTATATCCGTCGGGGATTCCCGAGTGATGGAAGTGCCATTGGTCCTTTTTGTGATGGTTGTGATCAAGACCGAAGGACTCGTCTATTTCCTTATATTCGTCCATTGCCGCAGTTTGGATCTTATAGTCGTACTCGGCAATGACTACCTCATCAAGAGCACGGACAGCCTCAAGTGCCTTCTGCGGGTCGGTATCCGCACTGAGGCTCGCCTTGTACCAGGTGTATCTGTCTAGAGGGGCAATGACCTCCAGCTTTAGAACACCCGCCTCCGACATAGCGGAGCAGACCTTCGTGCCGTTTGCGGAGAGCATCTTGACAAGCAGGCTCTCGTCGCTGTACTTAACGCTGCCATCTTCGATAAGCTCGGGATATACCTTGTCAAAGGGCTGGGTCATAGCACCGTTGCTGTCATAGTTGCCGTTTGCTACGCTGCCGTCAGCAGAACCGAGCGAGCCGGTATTTCCCTCGCCTGCATCAGCAGAACCGAGCGTGCCGATATTGCCCTCACTTTGGTTTGCTGAACCGAGAGCATTTGCTATGTTCTCGCTCTTGCTGCCTTCGAGAGCTTCCAGCAGACTGTCTGCCAGTTCTCCGAGCTCTGCGTCCTCAAGCTCTTCTACGTTGACGCTCTCATCGAGAACGCCGACTATCGTCTCGAGCTCTTCTCGGCTGAGCTCATCCGTGTCGGAGACGGCATTTTCGTTTTCTGTCATTGCTGCATCATTTGTGTCGATCGCCTCAGTCGGACTTTTACCGCACGAGGCAAGAGCCGGCAACAGCATGCACACAATGAGCAATAGTGCAACGATCCGCTTTGAGTAGGATTTCATTTTTTCAGACTCCCTTCGTAGTTGCCGTTTTGCATATAGCAAAAAAGCCTTCTATAATAGTTAAATATTACACTATAAATTGTAACAAATTAGACATAGAAAATCAATACATTTTTGATTTGTGTTGCATTGTGTACAATAAAATATCCATTTTTTCCAAAAAACAGACGCCCCATAAATGCAGTTTGAACAAAAAAACAGACACACCATATCCCGATCTTTCATGGTGTGTCCGTTTTTTTGTTATGTCATTTGTAGCCGATGAGATTCGAACTCATATCGGTTTTAAACGATATTTTTGTCCATATCTGAGTTGCACTTGCTCGGAGTATGCATATACACCGTCGCAAGATGCACCTTGATCTGAGAAAAAATCTCTGTTTAAAACTCGCATAGCGACCCTCCTCGACTATAGCTCTGCCCCGGTATCCGAGTCAGTCTCGCCGGTAGTCTCCTGCGGTGCTTCGGTCTGCTTTGCTGCTTGTGTTGGCTGTGAGGGTTGTGTGCCCGGCACGGAATAGGTCTCGGGCTGTGAGGGTTGTGTGCTTGGCACGGAATAGGGAATAGGATTTGAGTACACGGGGTTCTGAGCGGAGTAGGCGTGGGGATTTGCGTTTGCGGCATCCTGAGCAAAATATTGCTGAGTGTACGCCGACTGTGAGAGCTTAGCTTTGCGTCGCTTTGAGATTGTTATCCTGATCACCACGAACGCCGCAATGAATACGATGCCTATTATCAGGTATGCGAGGGCAAAGGGATTTATCGACGATGTTATCATATCTGACAGAAGCGTGCTTATGCCTGACAGCTCTGACAGCTCAAGCGAGGCAAGCTCCAGGGCACTGTCCGAACCGAGCGATACAAGCAGCAGTACAGCCGATGCGAGTATGTAGTCTATTCCGAGCCAGACAGTACCTTCGAGGCGGTATGCACGCAGTCCGAATATCAAAAGCGAAAGGAATACTATGACGGTGTACATCAGAGGCATCAGCGACTGCTGTATAAATGAAAAAATATCGGCAAGCATCTCGGTGTCAATGCCGCTTTCGTTGAGACTGTCGATTATATCCGATGCGGCAGGGAGGGAGCTTAGCATCTCGGGGGCTTCCTTGTTTATGAAGGAACGTACCTCCTCTGAGATCTGGGTATCGGTGAGCTCGGTGTCTTCAGGAGCAAAGTCACGCACGAGTTCTACTATATCGTTCATGTGCTTGTCTGCCAGCATGAGCAGAGTGTCGGTATCTACCAGAGTGCCCTTTTGTCCGTCGAGTATCTGAGCTTCGATATCCTCCAGATACATCTGAGCAAAATCAGCTACGACATCGAGCTTTAGTATATCTTCTACTGCGTCTTTCGGGATCTCGGCCTGCTCAAGTGCATCTCCGAGCATTTCTGTATCGAGGATCTTTGACAGATCCAGGTCTCGGATCATATCGGCAATATCGTCAGGACGGGAAAAAGAGCTGACCGCATTGACTACGGGTGCTGCGATCAGAGCCGCTATCAGCAGGGGCATGAGCAGGGATGCCAGCACAGCACCGATGATGTTCAGTATTTTGATAAATATCTTCATTTTCAGTCCACCTCCGTTTTAACACAGCCGTTTCTCTGAAAAAACTCGGCTGCAGGGTAAAAACAGTATAACATCTTTTTCCTGAAAAGGCAATAAGTTATCCTGAGGCTTTTTGAAATATTTTTTACAATTGATAGGTACCGCAGAAATCTGCACTTGACAATAGACAATAATTGCTATATAATAATGTAGTACAATAAAATGGGGAGAAAGTATGGTTTTCGCTCGATTTAGGTACAGACCCGGGCAGGTGCCCGAGCCAAAATATAACAATTACAAATAAAAGAAAAAGAAAAGGAGGTGCCGGAAAATGCCTTACATTATCGGTGCGGTGGCGGCGGTCGTAGGAATAGCGGTCGGAGTTGTGATCGGTATTTTGTACCGCAAGAAGGTCGCAGAACGCGAGATAGGCTCAGCTGAGGAAAGAGCAAAGAGGATACTGGAGGATGCACTCAAGGGTGCTGAACAGAAGAAGAAGGAAGCTCTTCTTGAGGCGAAGGAGCAGATACTGAAGGACAGAAACGAGGCTGAAGCGGAGCTCAAGGAGCGACGTAAAGAAGTCTCCAGACTCGAACGCAGAGTCATTCAGAAAGAGGAGACACTCGATTCGAAGATCGAAGCTGCCGAACGCAAGGACGAGACCCTTGCCAAAAAGATAAAGGATACTGAGGAGCTGGAGCAGAAGATCAAGGACACGCTCTCCTCCCATATCGCAATGCTCGAGAAGATCTCGGGCTATACGGCAGAACAGGCCAAGGACGAGCTCCTCTCCAAGATGGAGGGAGAGATCACACACGAAATGGCTCTGAAGCTTTCTGAATATGAAGCACGCTTCAAGGAGGAAGCAGACGAGCGAGCACGCGACCTTCTCTCACTCGCAATACAGCGTTGTGCCGCTGATCACATAAGTGAAATAGCGATATCTGTAGTCAACCTGCCAAACGAGGAGATGAAAGGACGCATCATCGGAAGAGAGGGAAGAAACATCCGAGCTATCGAGACTTTGACAGGAGTGGATCTTATCATAGACGACACACCTGAGGTGATCACGATATCCGGCTTTGACCCTGTCAGACGTGAGGTAGCGAGAATAGCTATCGAGAAGCTGATATCGGACGGACGTATACATCCCGCCCGTATTGAGGAGATGGTCGAGAAAGCACGCCGCGAGGTAGACAACACTATCAAGCAGGCAGGAGAAAAGGCAACATTTGAGACAGGAGTACATGGACTTAACAATGAACTTGTCAAGCTGCTCGGCCGTATGAAGTACCGTACCAGCTACGGACAGAACGTGCTTCGCCATTCTATCGAGGTGTCACTGCTCTCGGGTATTCTTGCCGATGAGCTTGGTGTAGACAGCACACTTGCAAAGCGTGCGGGACTTCTGCACGATATAGGAAAGAGCATGACCGCTGAGGTCGAGGGCTCGCATGTACAGATAGGTGTTGACATAGCGAGAAAGTACAAGGAGGGCAAGGAGGTTCTCCACGCTATTGAGGCACATCACGGAGATGTCGAGGCAAAGAGCGTTATTGCTCTGATAGTCCAGGCGGCTGACGCCATCAGTGCGGCAAGACCGGGTGCACGCCGCGAGGATCTGGAGAATTATATCAAGAGACTTCAGAAGCTTGAAGAAGTAGCAAACGAGTTTGAAGGAGTCGAGAAGACCTTCGCTATTCAGGCGGGCAGAGAGATCAGAGTAATGGTCAAGCCCGAGATGGTAGACGACGACAAGATGAAGCTTCTCGCCCGCGATATCGCAAAGAAGATAGAAGCGGAGCTTGATTATCCCGGACAGATCAAGGTACATATGATCAGAGAATCGAGAGCTGTCGATTTTGCAAAGTGATCTTTGAATTAAGCTGAAAACAAAAACGGAGTAGCGGCTATGGTCGGAAGACATAGTCGCTATTTCTGAGTGACAAGAAGCTTGCATCACATCTTTATTTTACGGTATTAGGTGGAATATATGCGTATACTTGCAATAGGGGATGTCTTCGGTCAGCAGGCACAGGACAAGCTTGCCGCTACTCTCGGAGACTTCAGAAGAAAACACAGCATCGACCTCTGCGTAGTAAACGGCGAGAACGCCGACGGAGCATCGGGATGCGAGGCAGACAGCACCAGAGCCATACTTGGAGCAGGGGCGGATGTCGTTACAGGCGGAAACCACTCCATGAGATACCAATCTATGAAGCAGATGCTCGACTGTGACGAGCGTGTGATACGACCGGCGAATTTTGCCCCTCAGGCACACGGTTCGGGATATACCACGGTAGAGGTGAACGGCACAAGAGTCCTTGTCGTCAATCTCATAGGTTCGGTGGGACTTGAGAAGCTGTGTGCACAGAGTCCTTTTGAAAAGCTCGGGCGTATACTTGATTTTGAGCAGGGCAGATATGATATATGCGTGGTTGATTTTCATGCGGAAGCGACAAGCGAGAAGGCGGCACTGGCACATGTGTTCTCGGGCAGGGTGAGTGCTGTATGGGGCACCCACACACATGTTCAGACAGCAGACGAGAGAGTGATAGGCACAACGGGCTTTATTACGGATCTGGGCATGTCGGGACCGAATGATTCGATCATCGGAGTTCGGGCAGAGGATGTCAGTTCTCTTTTTCTGAGCGGAAAGACAAACGGCTTTCATACTGCTGAGGGAGAATGCAGTATCAGAGGTGCAATATTTGACATTGACTGCAGCGGAAAATGCATCGGGGTCGAGCGTTTTTCATACTAAAAAGCAAAAAAACAGGGCAAAATACAGTATAACACTTGCAATTTGAGTGCGTATCGGTTATAATAAATTGATAATTTTTGTAAATAAAATTTCTGATAAAGTATCGGAGGAAAACGAAATGTTGGTATCAGCAAAAGAAATGCTTACAAAGGCAAAGGAAGGACACTACGCTGTCGGTCAGTTCAACATAAACAACCTTGAATGGACAAAGGCGATCCTTCAGACTGCACAGAAGCTCAACTCCCCTGTTATTCTCGGAGTATCCGAGGGAGCAGGAAAGTACATGTGCGGCTACAAGACCGTCGTAGGTATGGTAGAAGGTATGCTCGAGGAGATGAACATTACCGTTCCTGTAGCACTTCATCTTGACCACGGTTCATACGAGGGAGCACTCAAGTGCATTGAGGCAGGCTTCTCATCTGTTATGTTCGACGGTTCTCACTATCCTATAGAGGAGAATATTGCAAAGACCAAGGAGCTGGTCGCTCTCACAAATGAGCGTGGCATCTCTCTTGAGGCTGAGGTAGGAGCTATCGGCGGAGAGGAAGACGGCGTTGTAGGTGCAGGCGAGTGTGCTGATCCCGATGAGTGCAAGATGATAGCTGATCTGGGCGTTACCATGCTTGCGGCAGGTATCGGTAATATCCACGGAAAGTACCCTGAGAACTGGGCAGGACTCAGCTTTGAAACTCTTGCGGCAGTCCAGGAAAAGACCGGAAAGATGCCCCTCGTTCTTCACGGCGGTACAGGCATTCCTGCCGACATGATCAAGAAGGCGATCTCTCTCGGAGTATCGAAGATCAACGTAAATACCGAGTGCCAGCTTGCTTTTGCTGCAGCTACACGCAAGTACGTCGAGGCAGGCAAGGATCTTCAGGGCAAGGGCTTTGACCCGAGAAAGCTCCTCGCTGACGGCTGTGCGGCTATTTGCGAGACTGTTGAAGAGAAAATGCGTTTGTTCGGATCTGTTGACCGTGCATAACTGCCTTTAGGCATATATCTGACATAGTATAAATGCTGTTAGAATAATACCGGGGATCTTGCCATACGGCGGGATCCCCCTTTTTGTAAAACGAAAACCACGCGATAGTCGCGTGGTTCAAAAGAGGTTAACCGGTGAGAAAAAATCCTCCGATTGTGAAATAATGAATTTGACCTGCCAGTCGAAAACAAAAACACAATCGGAGGATTTATCTATGAAAAAAGAAACCATAGACACAAGTAGTTTAGCACACACAAAATGGAATTGCAAGTACCACATAGTATTTGCACCAAAGTACAGAAGGAAAGTGTTTTTTGAAGAGAAACGATTAGAAATACGAGAGATACTCAGACAGCTGTGCCAATGGAAAGGAGTAGAGATAATAGAGGGAGAGGTATGCCCAGATCACATACATATGCTGGTCAGTATCCCGCCCAAAATGAGCGTTTCGGGATTTATGGGATATTTGAAAGGAAAGAGTGCGTTATTAATATTTCAAAAGTGGGGCAACATGAAGTTCGCATACCGAAACCGCGAATTTTGGTGTAAGGGATATTACGTAGATACCGTGGGGAAGAACACCAAGGCGATAAAAACATACATAGCAGAACAATTAAAACGAGATCAGGAAAGCGATCAGTTGAGCATGTTCGACTCACGGGACCCATTTATGGGTAGTAAGTAACAATTGCATGGCTGGCAGGCCAATCTAAAACGCACTTGTGCGTCGCCAGTAGTGTTTAGGGCTATGCCCGAAAATGAAATACCACCCGCTATTGAAGTGAACCCAAAAGTTTAGACAAAATTAAATATTAAATCATTTGCGAATGAGCTCGGTATTGTACTGGGCTCATTCCTTTTAGTTTGAGAGAAATTCTCTCGTTATTGTAGTAACGTATGTATTCTTCTAACTTTTCA
>JAZNOK010000001.1:0-6145 GCA_045580775.1 Eubacteriales bacterium | reverse complement strand
CCATACACGTTGGGATAATGATTCTAAACCAAGTTTTGATGCAAAAATCGTAGATATAAATTCTGAAAAAGTACAGTACGTAAAGAATGGTATGAAATACAAAACTACGGTATCTTTTTCTGATGGATTTAAATTTATCACACACAAAACTAAACGTAAAGATAGTTTATTTACTTATCAGATTTCTATCGACGGATTTTTAAAACAAGAAATCATCGAAAAAGCTACACGTTTACATAAAAAAGCGGTGGAAAACGCCAACAAAAAAACACAATTTTAATATTTATGTATAAACAGTTTCCCTCTTTTGCTGATAGCAGCACAGGCTGCTATTAAACATGATGATATCAATGACTATTTGGAGAAAGTTGAATAATTTCCCTCATTTATGTACTTACTACCGGTTGCTGTAAAATAAAGAATCATAACCCAATATACAATTTATCCCCATCGAGTAAATCAGCGGTGGGGGTTTTTCTTTACAAAACTCTTTCTATTGGACACAAAGTATGTTATAATGCATCTAAAAGGTAATAAAACGAATGTAATAATATTTGCAATAATACTCAACTTGAATTAATCAATAATGGAGATAATAATAATGAAATTACTTTTTAGTGCTATATCAAAATTTTTCATTGGAATCATATTAGTATGGGCACTTTTGTTTATACCTGCCGGAACTTTATCGTTCTTCGGCGGATGGTTATTGATGGGAATATTATTTGTACCAATGTTTTTTGCAGGAATCGTAATGATGTTCAAAAATCCTGACCTCTTGAGAAGCAGACTGGATGCAAAAGAAAGCAGCCAGGAGCAAAGTCTTGTTGTGAAATTAAGCGGTCTTATGTTCTTGGCAGGGTTTATAGTTGCGGGGTTAGGTGTCCGTTTTCGTTGGTATTCCTTGCCGATAGGAGTTGTAATAGGTGCGGCAGTGGTGTTTTTCATTGCATATATTCTCTACGCAGAGGTGCTAAGAGAAAATACATATCTTAGCAGAACTATTGAGGTGCAAAAAAACCAAAAAGTAATCGATACGGGATTATATAGTATTGTCAGGCATCCGATGTATAGTGTGACACTGCTTTTGTTTTTGTCTATGCCGCTGGTTCTCGGCTCTGTGTACTCATTTTTGATTTTTCTTGCATATCCTTTCATCATAGCAAAACGGATCAAGCACGAAGAAAAATTTCTTGAAGAAGAACTCGAAGGTTACCGTGAGTATAAGAAAAAAGTTAAGTATCGATTGATACCTTTTATATGGTGATGATCAATAAAAAAACTTTGATAATCCAATCGAAACAATGATTTTTTTGTCCGCTATTGCAATTGTAAGCCTGACGTGATATAATAAAATTTAATAATATGGGATGGTATTGTACTTTCAAAATCGAAGGATGAGAGATAATCATGCTAAAAAAAATCAGACACGAACTTAATTATTTAAAAGCAGAAGATTTTGTGCAGGTATTTGTATTTCTAATCTCAATAATCCCTGCGTTTTTTTATGTTTTATATACCAAAATATTAAAAAAAGAGATATGGCTCGTGTGTGAAGCCAGCACCGAAGCACGAGACAACGGCGTGTGCTTTTTTAAGTATATAAACAGTATAGAGACAAAAGTGATAAGTTACTATGCAATAGATTATAAAAGTGCTGATTTTGACACTGTAAAAAAGATAGGAAAAACAGTAAGATTCGGCAGCATTATGCATTGGATCCTTTATTTCGCTTCAAGATACAACATCAGCAGCCAAAAAGCAGGAAAACCAAATGCTGCTGTATGCTATGTTTTGGAGGTTTTCGGAATTCTAAAAAGCAAAGCCGTATTCTTACAGCACGGAATAACTATAAATAACGGTACATGGCTATACTACGAAAACACTAAGATAAAAAAATTTATTTGCGGAGCGAAGCCTGAATACGACTATATTAAAGAGCATTTTGGATATCCGCAAGGACACCTGGAATATGTTGGTTTTGCCAGATTTGATGATTATCACGGAGTAGAATTCAACAAAAAAGAGATCGTCCTCATGCCCAGCTGGCGTGAATGGATCGCATCAAAAAATGAGTTTTCAAATGAATTTGAGGACACGTCAAATTTTACTCATACCGAGTATTTTCAAAAATACCAACAGTTGATCAACAATGATGAATTAAATAAGCTTCTCAAAGATAACGATATTATCATGTACTTTTATCCTCACAGAAATATGCAAAAATATATTGATTGCTTTTCTACTTCATCCGATAACATCAAAATTGTCACAAACAAAACAGTAAACATCAGAGATCTTCTGATCAATTGTTCAGCTATGATCACAGACTATTCCAGTGTAGCAATAGATTTTGCTTATATGAAAAAGCCTGTAATTTACTATCAGTTTGATGAGCAAAAATTCAGGAAAGCACAGTATCAAGAGGGGTATTTCAGCTATCGTGACTCGGGACTCGGCACCGTCTGCAATACAGAAGAAGAGACGGTAGAAAAGCTCAAGCAAATAATAGAACAAGATTACAAAATGGATGATAAGTTTCTCCGTGCACACAGCGAGTTCTTCCCTATTTGGGATAATCGAAACTGCGAGAGAATTTACACCATGCTCGTAGAATAAAAAGGTATTTATGAAACGCTTAGGTTTTGTCGTATACGATGTATCGCTCACAGGCGGTGCAGAAAACGTAGCACTGAATATGGCAACCGAGTTGTCAGAAAAATATGAAGTGCACATGATATCGCTATTTTGCGAAAAAAATTTTGACTCCGAGAAATACCCTTTTCAAACGCATATAATAAGCAGCGAGACTGTCATTATTCCTACCCATCTGATCTCTCTGTCAAACAAGCTGAGAAAGATTATCAAATCAAAGAACATTGATATTATCTTTGCTATTACAGCAGGGATTGTAACTGTCGCCGCGTTAGCTACCAGATTTATTGATACAAAACTGATATACTGTGAACACTCAAATCTTGAAAATCAGACTTACGGAATAAAGCACAAAATCAGACAGCTGATCGGTGCCAGGTTCTCAGACAGAGTTGTTACGCTGACAGAAAGAGACAGATCGAACTTTATTAAAAAATACAATTTAAACGAAGAGATAGTTTCATCCATCCCAAACTGGTTCGTTGCAAAAACATCCGATTGTACCGAATATAATTCCGATTCGAAAAAAATCATATCAGTCGGCAGACTCGAGAAAGTTAAAGGCTATGACATGCTTGTCAAAGCTGCTGTTAAGGTATATAAAGCACACCCGCAGTGGCATTGGGATATCTACGGAGACGGAAAATTCAGAGCACAAATCGAACAGTGGATCTCTGATGCAGGACTAACTGATTTTATTACATTAAAAGGGAATGTAACAGACCTGAGTGAACGATACTCGGGATATTCTATGTTTGTCATGACATCGTACTATGAGGGACTGCCTCTGGTTTTGCTGGAAGCACAAGTCGCTTCCCTACCGGTAATAAGCTTCGACTGTCCAACAGGCCCCGCAGAGATAATAACTGAAAATATCAATGGGCATCTTGTGCCGCCATATAACACTGATCTCTTAGCAGAAAAGATCATCAGCCTTATCGAGAACAAGAATCGGCGAGAAGCTTTTTCATCGAACGCAACCGTTAATCTGTCTAAGTTTTCAAAAGACGTTGTTCTGTGCAAATGGATATCATTGATAGAAAACATATAAGGCAATAATAAAGGAGCAAAAGACCTTGAAAAACAGTATTTTCTGTACAGTTTTTACACCTGCTTATAATCGAAAAGATCTAATGCTTCGGCTCTACAGATCCCTATGCAACCAAGAGGTCAAAAATTTCGAGTGGGTCATAGTAGATGATGGATCTACTGACGGAACCGATAAGGTTTTCTCTGATATTATCGGTGACGGGTTTGATATAATATATCAAAAAGTTGAAAACGGCGGAAAACACCGAGCAATCAACCGCGGACTTGATCTTGCTCGAGGTGAAGTGTTCGCCATCGTTGACTCGGATGACCATCTTTGCGAAAATGCAACAAAAATTATCGAGGAGCATTTTCGGCAAATACGTTTATCTGATAAAAAATTTGCCGGAGTAGCTGTTCAAAAGTGCTACAGTCCGTCCGATGCTGTGGGTACAACCTTTGACGGTGAATATGTAGATGCTACCTCTTTACAAAGACCTAGGTACAACATAACGGGAGACAAATTCGAGATCTTTTACACCGATGTACTCCGTAACAACAAATTTCCTGAAATTGAAGGAGAAAAGTTCTTGACAGAGGCAGTGGTCTGGAATAGAATTGCCGCTCAGGACTATTTAATCAGATGGTTCAATGACAAACTATATATATGCGAATATTTGGAAGGAGGCTTGACGGATACAAGAGAAAAGCTTTTTTCCAAGAACCCTAAGGGTTATTTGCTATATATTAACGAATTAGTCGAATATGGCACCCTTACCTTTAAGCAAAAAATGGGACACTACTCCCTATACAGAAAATGCAGAAAGAATTTTGAAACAATAACTCAAACAGCTAATGATCTCAAAACAAATCCTCTGCTACTTTGGTTTGCGTATCTCTACAGAATTTTCATTGATTTCGTAAGAAAGATAAGGAAATAAAATGGACAACGGTAAAAAGCCTGTATCAAGAACGAAGCAGGCTCTCAAAAACATAATTTTTAATTTTGCCTATCAGATAATCAATACACTGGTAAATATCATTCTGCCTCCGCTGATCATTACTACCTTTGGCTCTATTACAAACGGCCTCATTTCAACTATCAAACAGATCATGAATTACGTACAGCTTGTCGGAGCCGGAATATCCGAATCAACAGTTGTATCCTTATACAAACCGTTAAACGAAAACGATCATACAAAAATTTCTTCGATCTACAAGGCCGTAGGAAAAACCTTCAACAGATCCGGGGCAATATTTACAGCCATATCACTTTTGATCTCACTCATATATCCGATATTTGTTACAGATGATCTTCCCTACCTTTTTATCGTAGCGATCGTGCTTGTTCTGTCAATATCAGGTATATCAGAATTTCTGCTGATCGGAAAGTACAGATCTCTCCTTGTAGCAGACCAGAAAATGTATATAGTCAATCTGTCGCAGATCATAGGGGCGGTGCTCAGCACTGTCCTTACTATAGCAATGATCAAGGCAGGATTCAATATTATCGTAGTACAACTGTCCGCTTCAATGGCGTATGTGTTCAGAATTGTCGTTCTCGGCTTTTATGTAAATAGGAATTACAAATATCTTGACAAATCCGCCAAAGCTGATTATTCTGCCGTTTCAAAAAGAAAAGCGGCAACCATCCACCAAGTAGCCGGACTTGTAATTTTTGGCAGTCAGACACTGTTTATTGCAAATTTCTGCGGACTTGCCCAGGCGAGTGTGTATTCGGTATACAACCTGATCTTCACAGGCATAAACACTATCCTATCCACACTATCATCTGCTATGCTTGCCGGTATGGGCAACTTGCTCTCTACCAATGATCAAAAGAAGGTTCTCAGGGTATATGACATATACGAGCTGTTTTATCAATTAATGACTTTCACAATTTACATTACTGCACTTATTATGATAAAACCGTTTATAGGTCTATATACACAAGGAGTAACAGACGCAGAATATGTTCGCACAGAGCTGATTGTTCTGTTCTCGGTCATGGGACTGCTAAACTGTCTGAGAACTCCCGGAGCAACAATGATCAACGCCATGGGACATTATGACGAAACAAAAAACCGTTCTATTATCGAAATGATAATATGCCTGGTGGGGCAGTTTATATTCGTTTGGAAGCTCGGTATTGTAGGTGTGTTGATAGGAACTATTCTGGCTTATCTGTACAGAACTCTGGATGTTATTATATATAGCAACAAACATATTCTGCAAAGATCTGCTCGAAAGACTATATTCAGAGATCTTAGATTTATATGCTTTTTGGCTATCGGGGGAGTAATTGCATTTTTCCTTCAGTTTCAGATCTCAAGCTATTTTCAATGGTTTATATATGCTTTCATTAGTGCTGTAACCGCAGGTTTGGTGCTTATTCTCTTTACGATAATATTCGATAAAAAGACTTTTATAAATGGATTGGGATATGCAAAAGAAATAATCT